>JAQUQI010000003.1:136629-140559 GCA_028716165.1 Candidatus Omnitrophota bacterium | reverse complement strand
AGGGAAGGCCCTACTTTCATAGGGCTGTCAAATACATGTCAAGCCCTGGTAAGGTTCCAGGCGTAGCGTCCTATTAAACCACATGCTCCACCGCTTGTGCGGGTCCCCGTCAATTCCTTTGAGTTTCATCGTTGCCGACGTACTCCCCAGGTGGTGCACTTAACGCGTTAGCTGCGGCGCGCCCCTTTGACAGGACACACCTAGTGCACATCGTTTACGGCATGGACTACCAGGGTATCTAATCCTGTTTGCTACCCATGCTTTCGTGTTTCAGTGTCAGTTATACGCCAGAGAGGCGCCTTCGCCGCAGGTGTTCTTCTTGATATCTACAGATTTCACTCTTACACCAAGAATTCCCCTCTCCTCTCATATACTCAATCCCGATAGTTTCGAGCGCAATTCTTCAGTTAAGCTGAAGGATTTCACACCCGACTTGCCGGGACACCTACACACCCTTTACACCCAATAAATCCGAACAACGCTTGCCACCTCCGTATTACCGCGGCTGCTGGCACGGAGTTAGCCGTGGCTTCCTCTCAACGTACTGTCAATCCGGCATATTATTCACATACCGGACTTTCATCCGTTGTGACAGAGCTTTACGACCCGAAGGCCTTCATCGCTCACGCGGCGTCGCATAGTCAGGCTTTCGCCCATTGCTAAAGATTCTCGACTGCAGCCTCCCGTAGGAGTCTGGGCAGTGTCTCAGTCCCAGTGTGGCTGACCATCCTCTCAAACCAGCTACCCGTCAAACGCCTTGGTGGGCCGTTACCTCACCAACAAGCTGATAGGACGCAGGCTCATCTTAAAACGACAGGTCCTAAAAGGATCCCCGCCTTTACCCGGTTTCTCTTATGAAAAACAGGGCACATCACGTATTAGCTCCTCTTTCGAGGGGTTATCCGCAACTTTAAGGTAGATTGCCCACGCGTTACTCACCCGTTTGCCACTAGAACACCCCATCCCTTCGGCCGAAGCCTCTGTTCAGGGGGTCTCGTACGACTTGCATGCCTAAACCACGCCGCCAGCGTTCGTTCTGAGCCAGGATCAAACTCTCCAGTTTGATATTTGCTCTAAGCCCGCAAATGACTCTCGGCATAAAGCCTTAAGCCATTGTGTCAGGCTATAATTTACTTGATTTCGTCTGCCTGTATTTCAACAAGCAGAGCCTCGCACAAGTGGTTTCTTTTTATTCGCTAGCTTTTGGCTATCCAATTTTCAAAGATCATTTTTTAAAAAAGCAGACATAAAAAAAAGCATCAAGACGATGCTTATAAAAACACGCCTATCTCTTAAATACGTCAGGTAATTTCAAGTAAAGCTTCTCTCAAGAAGCTCCTCCTTTTGCGGCGGTAATTCCGGGCTATGCCTCCCGCCAACCTGCATGATCATCAATGCTGGATAAACAGAATATTACAATAAGGTTCATACAAAATAACACAATAGCATAACCTTGTCAAGTATTTTTTTAATATATTTTTTTTAGGTGAATTGCAACTCATACTACAACAAAGTCAAGTCCAAAACCGCTGTTACTTTGTAGATACTTTTAAGCTGCCTGCTTAGCTGACATATACCCACGGCTCTTTCTGGGATAATTATTCATCCAGTTTTCAGGGACTAAAAATATCTCTAATCGTTCACTTCATCTACAATAGTAGAAATTTTATGAGTCTATTAGACCAATACAAGCTAAAGGGTAGTATACAAGATCTACAATAGTAGAAATTTTATGAGTCTATTAGACTTTGCTAAAGAGATGAACATGAAAATCATCTACAATAGTAGAAATTTTATGAGTCTATTAGACTTTGAGAGAGACATAGCGCATGACTTATCATCTACAATAGTAGAAATTTTATGAGTCTATTAGACTCAACTCCGCAAGATTTATTTGATAAATATCTACAATAGTAGAAATTTTATGAGTCTATTAGACACTGTTATGTTTAATATAGCCGAGTCATCTACAATAGTAGAAATTTTATGAGTCTATTAGACGTGGCCTTGCTTTGCAGTCTTCGTATTGATCTACAATAGTAGAAATTTTATGAGTCTATTAGACTATCTAATAATTCTTTCCATTCATTCTATCTACAATAGTAGAAATTTTATGAGTCTATTAGACAGTCAGGCTGTTCTCAAGAGGCCATAGATCTACAATAGTAGAAATTTTATGAGTCTATTAGACGACCTGACTGATGACTTGGATGATGAATCTACAATAGTAGAAATTTTATGAGTCTATTAGACTCCAATCCCCTGTAAGGATATTCCTTATCTACAATAGTAGAAATTTTATGAGTCTATTAGACGTAAAATGGAGACCCAAAATGACCAAATCTACAATAGTAGAAATTTTATGAGTCTATTAGACACACAGGATATTCAACACGGAAGTCGAATCTACAATAGTAGAAATTTTATGAGTCTATTAGACACAAAGAAAGGAATATTCTATATAATTAAATCTACAATAGTAGAAATTTTATGAGTCTATTAGACACACCACTAATAGCCGCCAACCCAAGCATCTACAATAGTAGAAATTTTATGAGTCTATTAGACGTCATCAGGATTATTAACTGGAACAGAAATCTACAATAGTAGAAATTTTATGAGTCTATTAGACGAATAATATCACTCTTGAATTTTTACAAATCTACAATAGTAGAAATTTTATGAGTCTATTAGACTTTTACAGGATAATAATAGAAGAAATATCTACAATAGTAGAAATTTTATGAGTCTATTAGACATATTGAGGTCTAATTCTCTGCATATCATCTACAATAGTAGAAATTTTATGAGTCTATTAGACAAGATAGAGCAAAATATTGGGATGCTGATCTACAATAGTAGAAATTTTATGAGTCTATTAGACCTTCATAGTAGATGTATTCTCTTACCTTATCTACAATAGTAGAAATTTTATGAGTCTATTAGACTCTGGAAGGAAAGCTTGAAGGAGTATATATCTACAATAGTAGAAATTTTATGAGTCTATTAGACTTTGTCAAAATAAATGCAGCATATAATGATCTACAATAGTAGAAATTTTATGAGTCTATTAGACCCAAAGTAGAGATGTTAAAATCGCAGGATCTACAATAGTAGAAATTTTATGAGTCTATTAGACTAGCCTGCTCCCCCTGCCCTAAACAACAATCTACAATAGTAGAAATTTTATGAGTCTATTAGACCCGCAAGATACAAAAGATATGCACGCATCTACAATAGTAGAAATTTTATGAGTCTATTAGACTTAAAATTGGGTTACGGTATTAAAGCACGATCTACAATAGTAGAAATTTTATGAGTCTATTAGACAGCCCTATAATACCTGCATGACTCAGATCTACAATAGTAGAAATTTTATGAGTCTATTAGACGGTATTTGGCATACTTTGTCTGCTTTTATCTACAATAGTAGAAATTTTATGAGTCTATTAGACCCTGTTGGGAGCAACCCCGACATAAGTCATCTACAATAGTAGAAATTTTATGAGTCTATTAGACTGCTTACTTACTCGGAAAGGGTGCAACAATCTACAATAGTAGAAATTTTATGAGTCTATTAGACCATAATTACGAAATATACGAAGTGCTGAATCTACAATAGTAGAAATTTTATGAGTCTATTAGACAATTTTCAGCAGGACATGAAAGACAAAATCTACAATAGTAGAAATTTTATGAGTCTATTAGACATTGTTGTAGTCTGCCAAGGCTAATTCTATCTACAATAGTAGAAATTTTATGAGTCTATTAGACCTGGGCCTACAATGCTGGTATAGGCAGGGATCTACAATAGTAGAAATTTTATGAGTCTATTAGACAGCTGTATTTTTGTAACAAACAATTCCCAAAGGAGTTATAAAATCGCATTTTCCACATGCATCTTTGTAAGTCCAACAAATAAAGGTTTTC
>JAQUQI010000003.1:31135-136529 GCA_028716165.1 Candidatus Omnitrophota bacterium | reverse complement strand
ATCTACAATAGTAGAAATTTTATGAGTCTATTAGACAGCTGTATTTTTGTAACAAACAATTCCCAAAGGAGTTATAAAATCGCATTTTCCACATGCATCTTTGTAAGTCCAACAAATAAAGGTTTTCATAAACATTAAGACACAGGTTTACAATTTTTATCAGCCGCGCAAAATGGCTAAGCACAATAGGCATCTACTCGATGAGCATAACACACTCATCATGTTTGGCATAACCAAAACAGTATTTTTTACATTGCTGGCTCAAGTGCAATATAATAATACTATCAGTTTCACCGAACCGTTTGGCGAATTTTGTTTCAATTTCACAAATCACATTCTCCAATATTCTTTTACTGTTTTTTATATCAAAGACCGAAAATTGTAAACGATAACCGAATTTACTCAAATATTTAGAGAACTGATTCCGAAGTTTATCATTGACAATGTCATAAGATACTATTAGCATACTTCATTCCTTCAACATAAAGCAAGGAAAATCTTTTGCTGGTTTGTTTTTCATAAACGCCCGATAATAAGCCTGAATATATTTGAAGATATCATCTTTTTCTTCAACTAGGGTTTCAAGTAAGAAATTTACATATGGCAACGCTTTTTTGCTAGACAAGAAATACTGGCCTTTTCTTTCGTCAAAATCTTTTTCCTTAACCTGTCCCAAGCTGTGCGCGTTACGAATACGCCAATCAATTAAAGGTCGAAACGGTTCTACAAGATCACAAATCAATGACTTACGATTATAAAACTGACGGTGATATATTCCCTGATAAATATCAAACCCATAAATGGTAACCAATCCTTCAATAAAATTGAATAGCAACGTATAGCCTATATCGAGCAGGCAATTGGTGATGTCATGCTTGACTCGCGGACGGCGGGTTGTCCATTTATATTCGGAGAAAATATTTTGAAAATAAGTTTTGGCAGCCATCCCTTCAATACCCAATATTTCTTTTAAATTCAAACTCGCGTCCGGCAATATGGCGGAAACTTTTTTAACTGATTGAATAGCCATTTTTAAATTCGGACATTTTTCTCTAATGCGTTTCAGCAGACAGAGTTGATTTTCAATTTTGTTTTTTACCAGGTGTTGCGCGATCCCCAGGCTCGTATAATTGTATTGTTTTGCTCTTAATAAAACATTGCCATTGGCTTTATTTACCCACGATCCGTAAACATGCAGTCCATGCGTCATAAAAACAATATTAAAGCCAAACTTCTCTGCTCTTTGCAATAATCCCGTTGTAACCGACATGTGACCGACAACAAATAAAATAAAAAGGCGGTAACAGCTTGATTGATGTTTTATCGTTCCTTCAGCATCCTGAACGATGATATTATCATTTTTAAAAATTACCTTTTCATTACGACTTAAAAAAGCAAATAAAATCTGTTTTTGCTTAAAATCCGGCGCTGTTAGCATAAAGCCTGATCGCACAATGCGGTATAAACACAATGCCTGCATTTTTCCGCATTGGTTTGGGTAAATCGGTTTAAATCACAATTATTCACATTATCAATGAGTTTTTCGAATTTAGCGAACATAGCCGGATCGTCCTTGGGAAGTTCAACGCTGTATTTTCTGTTGGTATCAAAACTATAAAAAAACATGCTTTCAACAGGATATCCCATTTCCGTTAAACAAAAATATTGAGCGTAGATTTGAAAAACATAGCCGTCATAAATCACCTCAATGTGTTTTTTGCGTTCAATCAGAGTGCGTTCGTCCTGATCGTAAATATCGATTTTTCCGCAAAGACCGTATTTTTCAGAGTAAACCTCCATCCCCTGCAAGATATTCTTGCAGGTTGAATATGTCTTTTCATCAATAGCTTCATGCGCAGCTTTGCCCCGGATTTGAGATTCCGTGTGATACATCCGGGTCGATATCTTCCCAAACAGCTGATGGAAATAAATCGACCGCGGACAAAATATGAAATCGTTTAAATTGGAAATTTGGATGTAGGTTTCCATTATTGGTTTTTAGATTGCTGCTCGCTCTTTTTTCTCAATGCAAACTCTTTCAATTGTTGTTTCCATTGCTTTTTATGAAGCAGCCATAAATCCCACTCTTGATCTGAAATAAATAAATCAAGCTTCGAATTTTTAGGTTTATTGTTCTGTGAATACATCCACTTTATATGTTCGTACATAATAAGCCCCTTTCGGGCAATATTGTACGCGCCGTTAGCATCCGCATCTTTTGGTAATTTCGCATTTTCCTGAATTTTATATAAACGTGAATCAAAATGTAGCCCTTCAATACTTCTGACAGGAGACTGCAAAAAGTTATCGTCCTGTCCTTGTCCAACATTTCCCGAATTTCTAATTTGTTGAATTAAATCAATTGCAAAACGCAGAGATTCCCATGCCGACGACTTTTCACTGATTTTTGATAATTGGATTCCATCTTTTATTTGAGTTAAAAGAGATTCTTCTTTATTAAATTTTGCGAATAGACCATCTAAAGTTTCTTTAACATTATGTAGCTCTATAATACGTTCATTTTTGCCCTCCCCCCTCTTGAACCTATATCGCTCAAGCGGTTTTCCATCTTTCCCTGACCATAGCCTCCATTCTTTACCGCTGTTGTTATCAGTATATTGAAAATAATAATCTCCTGCTTCATCCATTTTTATTTCTGTGAACGAACCAATTATTTGATCTTTGATTTCCCCTTCACTTCCCTTATTAAGATAAATGGTTTTCCGCCAACCCGTAAGAGGGTCAGTAACAGACGTATAATTAGCACGCGCATAGAGCATAATGCCGACTTGCTTTTTACCTTCAATATCCTGATAATTTGTGACTGGGGGAGTAAGTTGCAAAGCATCGGAAACAGACCCGACTTCACCCATTGCCGCATTTTTATCAACCAAATAATTTAATTTTTTTGCCAAAGCCAATTCAAATTTTTGATATACTTGCTGTTCAAATTTTTGACGACCACGTTTAAAACCCGGGGTCAAATCCTCCAACACAATAAAGGTAGGTTCAAAATTACCTTCTCTATCTTTCATCTTTTCAATAATTTCGTGCACAACCAGAGAAATATACCCATCTTTTAAACTTTTGATATTTCTTATTTCCTGCCAATTCTGACGACTTTCTTTGCGTTTATTAGCCGATTCGTTAATGGCCTTCAAATAATTATTTTTGTTAATCAGATCAAAATGATTTTGGTCTAGTATCTTGCCATTTGAGTCAATTAATGAATAATAAACCAGGTGTTTTTCTCCCCGGTCTATACCAAGAATACGAATATCACCGTCTTTAACATACTCTTGATTAATCATCTCGGTAACGTTGGATTGCTTTGAATCAAAATTGAGTAATATTGATAGATGAAAATGGTATTTAGGGTTAGTGAACCGTTTATCCTTAATTATATCGTGATCAAATAGGCTCTCGGTTTTTCCATCGCTTCTTCTATAAATAGGCTTATTGGCACCATGTATGATTGTTTTATTATCTTTCATCGCTTCTCTATAAAAAATATCGCCTTTACCCATGTCTATTGAATTGCAATCCTTATACTCTCTCATTAGAGCTCTAAAGAATAAAGTATGCAGATTTTCAATACCCTTTTTATTTTTTTGCGGTTTTGTGTAATAATTTAAATCCTTATTATCTATTCTAAATAAATAAAATGGGTTAGACTCATCATCACAGGAAGTTGCCCATTCCCGCTTATCTACATTAAAAAAATGAAACACTTTATTATTTTTTGCAATGTCTTGCAAATCTTGAATAATCTGCTCGTATCCGTCATATCCAGAATATTTTCTTTTCTGAATATCTTTAAGTTGCGGCGCCCTTTCAATAAAATTACTGGTATACTCTTTCAAATCCTTGATAGTTTGATCTAAAAAACAAACTAAATCTTTATCATGAAGTATATTACTAAGTTGTTCATTCTCTTTTTTCTCTTTTATCTCTTTTATGTTTTTGATTAATTTAGAAGGGGTTATTTCGCCGTTCTTATCTCTTTTTTTTATTCTTTCGGCATCTTTACCTAGTGAACTATTATTTTGAACACATTTATCAACAAGTTTCTCAATAAGTTCCGCCAATTTTGATTTATTTTCTACATACTTGGGGCTAAAATATGTTGTGCTTTTTGCTTGATAATATTCTAATCGTTCAAATTCACTTTTATCCTCGTTTGAAATATTGCTCTTCAAATGACATCTAAATAATTTTCTGCTTTCGCTGATCCCCAAAAAATATTCATATTCAGTTATTTCTTTCCTTATAACCTTTTTTCTAAATAAATATCCTCCATATTGAGTACCATTGTCGCTTTTCGAGAAACTATCAACAAATCCATTTAGCAAATTTCCATTTCCAAAAGTTAATTTTAACTTATTTTTCTTAACATCATCCTGTGGTTTTTGGGTGAGATAATTCCTTATCGCATCATACCAGTCAAACCACTTTACATCATTAGCATACAAAATAGAGGTAAGCATATTTGACAATTCAGAATTAAGCGGATTGCCTTTTACTTTGGATTCTTTCACATTAAAATATTTAACAATCCATAAAAGAGATTTCGCAATATCAAGCCATTCTTTTATCTTTAACCTATTTTCATCGATTTTATACTCAGTCAACTTTAGTATTTCTGATGACTTATCGCAAAATTTCTTTGCAAGAGATTCCATATCATCGCAAATAAGATTGATAATATTTCGACTTGATAATAGGTGCTCATCGATCAACTGATTTTTTTCTTCTAAAATTATTTCTTTAAAAAATAACTTACTGCACCCATCACGGTTTTCTTCATCTATAAATGCAAATAACGCAGACAACTCAACGGCATCATTAATTTCAAATTGTTCTTCTCGTTTTTTATTAAACGTAGCAATCCCGGAACATATCTTTTTAATATCTTTATCCTTCCCCTGCAAGCCGTTACTTAACTTGTCTTTTAAAACACGCCAATTGGCAAAATATTTATTTGAAATAATATCAATGGCAGCTTTAGACCAATATACACCGTCCCAGTCTTCCCGGCTCTTTAGCCAATTGATAAAATGATAAATCGTTTGCCCTTCCCCTTTATTATACGGTTTTTTGAAATACTTCTCCCCGGCATCACTTGTCGTTTTAAGAATTTCTTCAAGATTTAATATTTCGTCCGAATCTTTGTCCTCTGACTCTTGCTGTGCTTTTTTTGTATCATATTTAATTTCAAAAAATAATCCTCTTCTTTCTCCACATCCAATTTGCTTAAAAAGAGTTTTAAACTTTTCCAACTTTTTAAAATCAGGCTCTTTGATGCGTGCCTGATTGTATAAATTAATAAGTGAATTACAATGACCGATTACTTTGTTATATTCATTAATTCCAGTTTGAGAAAGGCAATTAGAAAAATTTGATATATTAAATAATGCCTTATCTATGGGATTTGTTTCAATTTGAGTAATCTTGTTTTTGTCTTTAAGAAATTGATAGGCGTTAAGATATTCCTCTTTTCGGCTAGGAATTCTTTTAATTTCTTTAGATTTTTTCTTTTTAATAATCCTATCTTCTGAAAATAAAATGAGATTGTCACAAAACTTTGGCAAGTTATCGTTCACTATTCTTGTCGCTACGGCTGTTGCCTTCTCATCTTTCGCGTAATAATTTTCCCGATTCTGATTATACCCCGAGAAATATGAGAAGGATCTTTTAACAGATTCCAAATGTTCCAACAATTCATTTTTTGGCAACTTGTCGGAAACAAAATAATCAATGTTATATTTGATATATTTTAAAATTCCGGATTCGCTTAAACATTTTATATCTTTTTTTTTAAATATCTTCTTTCCCTTTCCATCAGTTCCAGCTTTTTTTATTATGGGCTCAACCCCTGCATTAAAAGTTTCAACAATTTTTGTTCTCAGTAACATTTCTTTATCTTCTAATTTTGTTTTACTTTTATAAGCTCCATAATAATCGGAGAAATCAATTTTTCTGGCTTGCTCTGAATTCAAACTTACATTTATCACGTCTTCATGGATTTTATCCAATACCGGTTTCAATGCTATATACGCTCTTTTAATTCTGTCGTCTTTTGCACGAACATCCGATAAAAGTGCGGAAGCTTGGATCTCGTCAAGAAGCTCTCCATCTTTTCCGACAGGCCTCAACTCAAACCGCAAAGTTTTTGCTACTGGATATTGCTTTGTAAAATTTTTCATAACAGCCTTCTCCTTTTCATATTTTGTCTTCGGGATGACCGCGCTTTTTTCAATCTAATGCTTTGTCTGTCCTATCATCAACTATCCTTTTTATCTATATGTCTGAAAAACATACCGCAACACCCATAAACCAGATTGTAATGATTATAGCCGCAAAACAGTTTACCCGTATACGTCCTATGTAAAATACTTTAATGTCCTAAAATAAAAAACCTTCGTATGGCCATAATAAGCCTTACGAAGGTTTTACTTGTTTTATATCGGTCCAGGATTTATTCCTCCAAACACAAGACCTCTCTAATTGTAATTATATTGTAGAGCACAAAACAAGGTTTGTCAAGGAAAAGTTCCATACATTTTTTATTACATTTTTTATGATTATAAACATTTATTAGGGGCATTTCGTATGCCTGCTGCCGGGCCTCGGAATATGCAAATACAGCGTCGGGTTCGGTTAAATTATACGGATTTAAATACCGCCTGGCAGGGCTTAGGCCAGAATATGCCCATCAAAATCACCGGTAATTTTTTCAGCGTAAAATCAAAAACAACGGACTTTTTGCATGGCCGACTTTATGCGTTCAAGGCCTTTGTCTATCTCCGCTTCGTCAAGGGCATAGCTTAAACGTATATGCCCCGGAGCGCCGAACCATTCGCCCAGGTAAAATATTACATTGTATTCCAGGAAAAGAGTGGTGAGAAATTCGCGCGCATTACTGCATTTGGGCAATATATAAAAAGCCCCTTCGGGTTTCCATAATTCAAAACCTAAATCGCAAAACCCTTTATATATTTTGTCCCTGCGCCGGCGCCATATATCCTTCTGCGCTATGATATATTGCTTGGGCGCGGACATGGCCCTAAGGGCCATATCCTGGCCCACAAGGTTTGTGTTCATGGACGTGTGGGTCTTCATCTCTATGCAGTCTCTTACTATTTTCTTATCCCTGCTCCAGAGATAACCTACTCTTACGCCGCACATGGCATAGGTCTTGGAAAATGAATTAACGGTAATAACACGTTCTCCTTTGAGAGTATAGTTTTCGCGTTCATAGATAAGGTCTTTATAGACCTCATCGGAGATTACGTAAACACCCAGCCTGGCGGCAATGGATTCTATTTCTTTTAATGTCTCCACAAGCTCCACCCTACCGGTGGGATTTGACGGGGAATTTATAA
This sequence comes from Candidatus Omnitrophota bacterium, assembly GCA_028716165.1. Classification (NCBI taxonomy): domain Bacteria; kingdom Pseudomonadati; phylum Candidatus Omnitrophota; species Candidatus Omnitrophota bacterium. Next base: position 129,144 of record JAQUQI010000003.1, on the reverse strand, counting down.
GCACTGCCTTACAGCCTTCAATTTTGCTCTTAAAATCTTCCATATCTATGCGGCCATTGATAAGTTCGGTAAAGACAACCTCCATGCCCGCCATCTGGATTATCGGAAGATATGAATAATAATACGGCTTGGGCAAAAGGACCTTTCCTTTCGCGAAACAACGAAATATCAGGTCAAGCGCTTCAGAAGCGCCGTTTGTTATGACGAAATTCTCCGCATCAGAACCCAGGTATTCCCTGGATAATGCCCGCCTTAGGGGAAATTCCCCTTGTATTAATCCATACCTTAAATCTTTTCGTATATCAATACCTTCTATCGCCTCGTTGGGCGGAGGCAAGTCGGGCTGGCCGGAACCAAAACTTATGATACCGTTTCCCTGCCTGCCTATAAAAACCGCCGGGCTTGTCAGATCAAGCGTGTGTGCCATAATTTTTGCCTTTTTGTGCAATATCTGTTAAGAAAAATCAACGGTATTTTTTTACCGCAATGATAACCTGATAAACCTTCTCTTGCCAACCTGTATCACCATGCCGTCTTCCGGGATTATTTTCATATTCTCGTCGGATATCTTTTTTTGATTCACCAAAACAGCTCCCTGTTTTATCATAGACCTTGCCTGCGTATTAGACTTTGTCAAATCCGACTTTGTCAAAAGAGCGCATATCCATATCCTGCCGTCCTCAAGGCCGCCTTTATCAACCTTATAGACCAAAACGTCATCCGGTATGTCTTTTTTCACAAATATTTTTTCAAATTCCACAGCCGCTGATTCAGCCAGCCGGCTGTTATGGTATTGCGCTATAATATCTTTGGCAAGCCTGATCTTAGCTTGTTTGGGGTGCATCTTGCCTGATTCCGTATCACATTTCATCGCCTTGATCTCGTCAATACCGGTGTCCGTAAGCAGTTCATAATACCTCCACATCAAAGTATCGGATATTGACATAATCTTTCCGAACATCTGGGACGGCTCATCCGTTATGCCTATATAATTACCTAGGCTCTTTGACATCTTCTGAACACCGTCGGTACCTTCAAGAAGCGGCATGGTAAGGACTACCTGCTGGGGCATATTAAAACGCCTCTGCAGGACTTTTCCCATCAGGAGATTAAATTTTTGGTCAGTGCCCCCCAATTCCACGTCGGACTTTAGAACAACAGAATCATAACCCTGAAGCAGAGGATATATGAACTCTAAAAGGCTTATCTCTTTGCCCGCTTTATACCTTTTTGAAAAATCGTCCCTTTCAAGGACACGGGCGACTGTCTGCAGAGCGGCAAGCGACATAAAATCCGTTAATGACATGGCGCCAAACCATTTGCTGTTAAAGGCTATCTGGCATTTATCCATATCTATGATCTTGGATGCCTGGTTAGTATATGTCGCGGCATTTTCCTCTGCCTGCTCGCGGCTTATGCGCTTTCGTATCTCTGAACGCCCGGACGGATCGCCTATCATGGCCGTATAATCACCGATAAGAAGCACTACCTTGTGCCCCAGATCCTGGAAATGCCTCATTTTTCTTAGCAGAACCGTATGGCCCAGATGTATGTCCCGCGCCGTAGGGTCAAACCCGGCCTTAACGACAAGCGGTCTTTTTTCCTTTCGGCTTAATTCAAGCCTTTGGGTAAGCTCCGCTTCATCAATTATTTCAACAGCGCCCCTTTTTATGGTCTCCAGCGATTTAGAAGTATCCATGCGATAAACCCGGTTTACGCCTTAATTTATACCTTTTGCGCTAAGCCCTATTTTCCTCGTATCATTATCTATCTTTATTATCCTGGCGCGTATATTATCGCCAACCTTGTATCTTTCCTCTATATTTGTTACAGGCTCATCCGCAAGCTCGGATATGTGAATAAGGCCGTCTAAGTCCTTGTCAAACTCAATGAAAACCCCGAAATTCGCTATCTTTGTAACAGTGCCTTCCACGACGGTGTTTACAGGGTATTTTTCCACATATAACGGCCACGGGTCTTCTGAAAGCTGTTTGAGGCCCAGAGATATCTTCATGCTTTCCTGGTCAACGGAAAGCACCATTGCCTCCACTTTTTGGCCTTTCTTCAAGACCTCGGAAGGATGCGATACTTTCTTTGTCCACGATATATCCGAAATATGTATAAGCCCGTCTATATTATCGTCAAGCTCAACAAAGGCCCCGTAATCGGTCAGGTTCTTGACCTTACCCTTGATACGGGAATTCTGCGGATATTTTACCGGAGCATCAATCCATGGATTGGACTCAAGCTGTTTGAGCCCCAATGATATCTTCTGGTTATCCATATCGGCGGAAAGAACAACAGCCTCAACTATGTCGCCTATGGCCAAAACGTCCGACGGATGGCTTATCCTCTTTGTCCATGATATTTCGGATATATGTATAAGCCCTTCAACTCCTTTTTCAAGCTCCACAAAAGCCCCGTAGGCTACAAGGTTCACTATCTTTCCCTTTATCTTTGAGCCGACAGGGTACTTATTGCCGACCTCCTTCCAGGGGTTGGGGGTCTTTTGTTTCAGGCCCAGCGACACCTTAAGGTTTTCTTTGTCAAAATCAAGGACCATTACATCTACCTCATCTCCAACGGCAAGGACCTCCGACGGATGGCTGATCCTGCCCCAGCTCATATCGGTAATATGCAGGAGCCCGTCAATGCCTCCGAGATTAATAAAAGCCCCGAAGTCCGTTATGTTTTTTACCACACCCTTGCGGATCTGCCCTTTGGTAAGCTCTCCGAGCACCTTCTGCTTCAGTTCGGCCTTTTCCTGGGCAATAACCTCTTTTCTTGAGACAACTATATTTTTGCGGGGCTTATTGATCTTTATTATCTTATAATCAAGCTCTTTGCCTAAAAGGCCGTTTAATTCTATAGGGCCCTTAAACGTTGACTGGCTTGCCGGCAAAAACGCCTCAACACCGATATCAACCATCATTCCGCCCTTGACCTTTCTTGTGCCTCTGCCTTTGATCACGTCTCCTTCATTGTAGTTATTTATTATGTTTTCCCAGCCGGCGATCTTTTCAGCTTTATTTCTTGAAAGCACCACCATACCGTTCTCGTCTTCAACAGACTCAAGCAGGACATCTACCTCGTCCCCAACCTTTATATCGGAATTAACGCCGAATTCAGAAAGAGGGATAAGGCCTTCGGATTTATATCCGATGTCAATAACGGCATCCCTTTTGTTTATGCCTACCACCCTGCCCTTAATAATCTCCCCTTCCTTTAAGTTCTTCACACTTTCATAATACGCCTGCTCAAAAGCGCCTTTGCCGGTATTTTCTAACCCGGCTTCGTTTGTTTTTTCCAAAGCGCCCTCGTCTTTCATGTCTTCAATATTATTTTCCAGCATTTTACCTGCTCCTCCTTGTAAGATTATTTTTTATCTTTTTAGCTACATCTTCAACCATACTGCCCGGGGTTGAAGCGCCGCTTACTATGCCGATGCGCTCGGCCTTAAAAAACCATTCGGGTTTTAATTCATCCGCCGATTCTATATGATGCGTCACGGCTCCGGATCTACGGCATGTCGCGGCAAGGTGTTTGGTGTTAGCGCTGTTCTTTCCGCCTACAACGCATATCACGTCCGCCGCCAAACAAAGTTTTCTTGCCTCTTCCTGGCGTTTTTGGGCATCATTGCATATGGTATCAAATATCCTGCACTCAATATAATCACAGGCCAATAGAGCCCGTGCTATTTTTATGAATATACCGCGCGATATTGTCGTTTGCGCGACAAGGGCCAACTTGTTTTTTTTCGCGGCTATCTTTCTTATGTCCTGCGGTTTCGTCACAACCACAGCATTGGGCCCTGCCGTTTCAATCAATGCCTGCATTTCCGGATGGCGTTTTTCACCGGCCATTACAATAAAGTAGCCTTGCCTGCGAAGGCGTGACACTATCTTGTGCGAGCGGCTGACGAACGGGCACGTTGTATCCAGTATTCCGGCGCAATAGGCCCTGGCCTTCTTCCTTATCGCGGGCGGCATGCCGTGTGAACGTATAATAAGAAACAGGCCGCGCGCCTGGCTTATATCCGATATGACCTTGAGGCCTTTTTTTGATAATTGTTCAACAACAAAAGGATTATGTATAATAGGCCCGAGCGAACATATATTTTTACTTTTGCCTATCACGCCCTCGGCCGCGGAGATCGCCCTCTTCACGCCAAAACAAAAACCGATATGCCCGGCCTTAATTATCCGCGGGGTTGCTCTTTTCAATATTTGATATCCCATCTATTATACTATCCGCGAATGCCTGATAACCGGCTTTTCTCGCTCCATGAGGCATGTCCTTTCGGGCATATAACGGCCTGCCGAAAACAACCCTTATAGCGGCATCAGGCTTTATCATTCTGGAACCTATGGGCAGGGCTTTTTCAGTGCCGGTCACATATACCGGTATAACGGCAACTCCTGTCGTAAAAGCAAAAAGCGATATGCCCGGCCTTGCCCTGCCGAGCCGGTTATCCCTGCTTCGCGTTCCCTCCGGAAAAAGCAAAAGCCCCTTGCCGTCATGCAGCAGCCTGATGCCTTTCTTTAACGCGGCCTTGTCTTCTCCGGATCTGGTAAGTTCAATACAATTGAGCCTGCGCAGTATACGCTTTGATACATTATTCTCAAATAATTCAGCCTTGGCTAAAAAAAATAATTTCCTGTCAATACATACCGATAAAATTACCGGGTCAAGGTTGCTCCTGTGGTTGCTTGCCAGTATAAAACCGCCTTTTGAGGGGATATTTTCCCCGCCCTGTATCTTAAACCTGAATAGAAACCTGGCTAATATGCCTATTATAATCTGAACAAACCAATAGAACATGTCATTGGGGGCTGCATCGTATATAATAAAACCGTTATATCAATAAACCCTCTGCGACTCTAAGCCCTTAAAGGGCGCGGCTTACGTATTTTCGCAGTCTTTCCACCACCTCGTCTATTGTCATATGCGTCGTATCAATAACTACCGCTCCTTTAGCTATCTTCAGAGGGCCTATCCGGCGCGTCATGTCCTTATGGTCTCGTATCTTCAGGTCCTTTCCAACGTCTTCAAGGCTTATATCAATACCTTTTGATACCAGCTCCCTATGCCTTCTGGCGGCGCGTTCATTAAAATCAGCATCAATATAAAATTTAAACTTTGATTCAGGAAATACAGCTGTCGTTATATCTCTGCCCTCAAACACGGCTTTCTGCCTGGCCCCTATATTGCGCTGTATATCCTTCATCCTCTGCCTGACCGCCGCGACCTTGGCTATATAGGCAACCTTATCCGTAAGCTCCGGAGTGCGAATAAGAGAAGTTACGTCCTCATTGTCAAGCATAACAGATATGCCGCCTGAATCGTCGGGAACAATATCAATATCCGTATCCATAAAAAGCCCTGCTATCTCTTCTTCATCGTTTAAATCCAAACAATTGCGCATGGCCTTAAGGGTAAGGGCCCTATACATAGCCCCTGTATCTATATAGGCATAGCCTATTTTTCGCGCCAGCAGTTTAGCAACAGTGCTTTTGCCTGAACCTGCCGGGCCGTCAATAGCAATTATATCAATCAATGGATTCCCGCTTTCTTACGGCCCTTTTAAGCATCGCGGATAAACCGGGCCGGTCTTCGCGAATCATATCATTCTTTATAGAACAAAGGCCTTTTTCAAAAAGGCTTATCGCCTTCAGGACAGACTTCCTATTCTGTATGAATATTTCTTCCCACATGCCGGGGTCGCTTTTGGCTATCCTTGTCGCGTCACGGAAACCGCTGCCTGCCATAATAAGCTCTTTTCTTGAAACCATATCGCATAATACATATGCCAAGGCATGCGGTAAATGGCTTACCCTGGCCACAGCTTCGTCATGGGCCTTTGCAGACATCAAAAAAACCCTTGTTCCCAGCGCCTGCCAGAAATTTTTCACCTTTTTCAGCGCTTCTTTGTTCGTAAACCGGTCCGGAGTAATTATGCACACACTGCCGTGAAATAAATCGCCTCGGGCCCAACTTATACCGGAATTTTCGGAACCTGCCATAGGGTGTGTGGCGACAAAATGCACGCCTTTTGGCATAATACCCGTAACAGCGCGCATTATATCCTGCTTGGCACTGTTAACATCAATTATGATGGCCCCTTTACCGGCATAACGCGAAACCTGGGCTATCTTTTCCTTAACCTTGGCGGCAGGAGTGGCGACAATAATCAGCCCGGCGCCTTTAACGCCCTCTGCCAGATTGAGGGTCACTTTGTCTACAGCCGACATCTTTAATGCCTTATCAAGAGATGACCGCCGCCTGCCAATACCCACAACCATAGGGCATAACCGTTTGTGTTTTAATGCCAAACCTACAGAACCACCTATAAGGCCTACTCCGACTATAGATATCTTTTCAAACGCAATCATATTGTTCTGCCAACCGCTTTTGCCACAGACTTTAAGTCTTTCATCATCTCTTTGAATTTGACCGGAAGCATTGATTGCTCTCCGTCAGAAAAAGCATGTTCCGGATCCATATGCACCTCTATCATGAGGCCATCACAGCCGGCGGCAACCGAGGCCTTGGCAACGGGGGCCACAAGCCCCCATTTACCGGTAGCATGGCTGGGGTCGGCAATAACCGGCAAATGGCTCAACCGTTTTACCAACGGTATCGCGCTTATGTCCATTGTAAATCTTGTCGCATTCTCAAAAGTCCTGATGCCCCTTTCACATAAAACCACATTAAAATTTCCGTTGGCAAGTATATATTCGGCCGACATCAACCACTCCTTGACGGTAGACATCATGCCTCTTTTCAGTAAAACGGGTTTTTTTGAAAAACCCACCTCTTTAAGCAAATTAAAATTCTGCATATTCCTGGCGCCTATCTGTATCATATCGGCATAACGCTCTACAATGCCGATATCCCTTATATCCATTACCTCTGTGACGACCGCCAGGCCCGCCGCTTTGCCCGCCTGCTGTAAATATTTCAACCCTTCTTCGCCAAGGCCCTGGAACGCGTAGGGTGACGTTCTCGGTTTAAAGGCGCCTCCTCTTAGCATCGTGGCGCCGCTGGCCTTAACCGATTTGGCTATTTTAAACAGCATATCGTAATTTTCCACAGAACAGGGGCCGGCCATCACAATAAGTTTGCCTGCGCCTATCTTGGCCCCGTTTACATCAACAACGGTGTCTTCCTTTTTAAATTCACGCGACACAAGCTTATAAGGGGCCATGACAGCCATGACCTTTTCAACTCCAGGGAAAACGCTTAAAGGCTGTGACCTTAATATATCTTCATCGCCTATGGCCCCGATAATAGTCCTTTCAATGCCTTTAGAAACCATGGATTTCATTCCAAGACCTTTAAGATGACTGATTAAATGTTTTATCTGCTTGCTTGTGGCGTCTTTTTTAAATACTATTATCATTTAAAACTCCTCTTAAGCGCTTTTATGAAAGCCTTGTTCTGCGGCATCGTCCCGATACTAACTCTGGCCCACTCGCCTAAACCGTACGCTGCCATGTCCCGTATAATAATACCTGATGATAATAATCTTGAAAACAATTCATTGCCGCTTACCCCTTTTAAAGAAAATAACACAAAATTGGCGGGAGATTCTATTACTCTGCAGCCCGTATCTTTCAGGGCTTTTGTGATATAAGACATCCCTTTTTTGTTAAGGGCTCGGGACCTTTTTACAAAGGCTAAATCTCCGAGCGCGGCTTCAGCCGCCGCTTGAGCGGGCAAATTGGCATTGAAAGGCTGTCTGACCCTTTCCATCCACCCAATAATATCACTGTTTGAAACGGCGTAACCTATCCTTAAGCCTGCCAGGCCGTAGATCTTTGAGAATGTCCTCAAGGTAACAACATTGCTCATGCCCTTGAGAGTTGCGGTATCAACATAATCACTTTTGTCAACAAACTCCCTGTATGCTTCGTCTATCAACAGCACGATGTTTTTAGGGCAACGCCTGATAAAATTCTTTAGCGACTTTCTGTTCAGATAGGCCCCCGTCGGGTTATCGGGATTTCCCAAAAAAATTATCCTTGTGCGCCTGTCTATGGCTCCGAGCATGGCGTCAATATCAAAATCAAAACCCGATAATATGCCGGATTTATTACGCCTTTTCATCGCGACACTGCGCACAATGCATCCTCTGACAGTTGAGATTATCCTGTATTCAAGAAAAGCCGGTTCAGACACGATCACATTATCCCCTTCACCGGCAAAGGCCTTTACGGCCATATCAATGATTTCATCGGAACCGTTTCCTATTATAATATTATCCGGTGACATCGCGAGTTTTAAAGCAAGTTTTTCCTTAAGGCAAAAACATCTGCCGTCAGGATACCTGTTGAGTTTCGCGGATGTCAGGCAAAACGCGCGGGCCGCTTTCGGAGAAGGGCCGAGCGGGTTCTCGTTTGAAGCCAGCTTGATTATATCCTCCAGCCGGATATTGAGCTCTCGTTGAAGCTCCTCCATGGGCTTACCGGGCTGATATGGTTTTAGTTTTTTTATATTTTCGCGTATCTCTATATTGTTCATATATTCACCGCTTTCGCGCCGGTTGAAGCACCGCCGGATAAGAACCCAGCACCTTTAAAAACTTCGCCTTCCGGCGTAAACAGGCTATGGCGCCGGATATCTTTGTATCCGACACATGCCCCTGCATATCAACAAAGAAATAGTATTCCCAAGCCCGCTTTTTTGAAGGGCGCGATTCAATCTTCGTAAGATTAACGCCGCTTTTTTTAAACGGGCTTAATACGTCGTGCAAAGCGCCGGCTTTATCATTCATGGAAAAAACCATGGACGTTTTATCATTACCCGTCGGCTTCGTGCTTTGCTTACCTATGACAAGAAACCTCGTGATATTATGCGGCGAATCTTCTATGGACAGGGCTTTTATGTCCAGCCCGTACGTCTGCGCTGCCAGCCTGCTTGCGATAGCCGAACATGCCTTTCCCGCGGCAACGGCCATAGCGGCCTCGGTAGTGCTGGCGCAGGAAATAAGCTTAGCGCAGGGCAGATTTTTTTCAAGCCATATCCTGCACTGGGCAAATACCTCGTATCTGGAATACACGTTTTTAATAAAACCACGGGCCTTCTTTCCTTTTACCAAAAGATTATGCTCTATAGGCAAATATACCTCGGAGCATATCTTGAGTTCCGAATCAATGAACATATCAAGGGTATGATTTACGGCGCCTTCTGTTGAATTTTCAATAGGCACAACACCGTAATCGGCCCTTGACCTTTCAACCTCGGTAAACACATCCGCTATGCTGGCGCACTCCGCGTATTCCAATGATTTCCCGAATTTCTTAAGAGCTGCTATATGAGTAAAAGTGGCCGCCGGCCCAAGATAGGCTATCTTCAAACGTCCTTGCAATGATAATGATGCCGACATTATCTCGGAAAATATAGACTTTACCGAATCTTCTTTCATGGGGCCCTTGTTCAATTTCAAAAGCCTGCTGTATATGTCAGATTCCCGGGCAGGGGAGAATAATGGGCGCGATTTTTTTTCCTTGACATGCCCTATTTCAAGCGTCAACCGGGCACGCCTGTTTAAAAGCCTTAATATTTCCGCGTCTATACCGTCTATATTATTTCTCAATGTCCTTATCTTTGGCATCATCTTCATCTCCCGTAAGAGTATTTTCCTGCGCCGCGGAAGCGTCTAATGCCTGCGGCCTGTTAAACTCAAGGTCGGACTCCTTGAAATCTGAAAGCGCGGGAAGTTCATCTATGGAATTAAGTCCGAAATACTGCAAAAAAAGCGAAGTCGTTCCATACAGATAAGGCCTGCCGGCCACATCCTTTTTTCCGACAACTTTTATAAAACCTTTTTGCTGGAGGCTATTTATGACTCCGTCCACGGCCACCCCCCTGATAAACTCTATCTCCGTCTTTGCCACAGGCTGACGATACGCGATAATGGCAACAGTCTCAAGGCTGGGGCCGGTAAGATAGTCGCTTAATTTTATCTTATACAACTTTTTAAGCCATCTTCCGTAGGCTGGTTCTGTCATAAAACGGAAACCTCCGGCAACCTCGCATATGTTAAAACTCCTGCCGGTTGCGGCAAATTCCTGTTTCAAATCGTTGACCAGCTTCCTTATCAGGCGGGTATCAACATCACCTACGATATCCTTTATTTGCTTGATGGCAAGGGGTTTATCACTGGCAAATATAAGAGCCTCAATGACTTTTTTTAGTTCATCTTCGCCCATCATTAATTTTATATCTTCCGGGCCTGTGGCAGTATCCGCGCGGGGTAAATCATTCTCCGGAGCCGGCCGGTCCTTCCTGTCCAGGGTCTTCTCTTCCTGCATTTTCCGCCTCTTCAATTTTTGGTGGCGCCATGTTCGTGGAATTTCTGATTATCCGTATGTCCCCGAATATCCCGTCCTGCTTTATCGCGACTTCTTTCATCCTTATCAGTTCAAGCAGGGCAAGAAACGTGGCTACCACGTGTACCTTGGTTTTTGACTGTTTAAAAAGATCAAAAAAATAAATAACAGGGGTCTTGAGAAGCATGTGAAATATATCATGAATCTTATCTGCTACAGTCACCTCGTCCTTGACAACTTCGTAGAACTTGTCCCTCGGTATTTCCTTTAAGACCTTGGAAAAAGCCGAAAGAAGGTCAAAAATGCTTGCTTCAAAACACGGCGCCTGGACGCCTTCCATGCCGTCTTCGGGAATGTCCTGCGCGCCCGACCGCGGGAATATTTCTTTTTGCCTGTGCTCTCTTTCCTTTAACGCTTCAGCGGCTTCTCTAAACTTCTTGTATTCCAATAATTTCTTTACAAGCTCTTCTCTCGGATCCTCTTCTTCTTTTTCAGCTTCTTCAGCATCCGGAGGAAGCAGCATCTTGCTTTTTATATGTATAAGAGTGGCTGCCATCACCAGAAATTCGCCCGCGATATCCAAATCCAGCATGCGCATCAACTCAAGATATTGAAGATATTGTTCCGTGACGCTTAATATAGGTATATCATGGATATTCAGCTCGTCTTTTTTTATCAGATAGAACAACAGGTCAAGAGGGCCTTCAAATATCTCAAGCTTTACTTTATACGTCATATAATTTCATGGCCTTGAGCGTTTTTTGAAGCGTCCGGGCGGTTATATCGGACGCTTTACGGGCCCCTTCAGCCAGCGCGTTTTCAATATAGGACTTGTCTTTTAGAAAACCCTCGCGCCTGCGCCTGTGCGGCCTGATAAATTCTATAACGATATCGGATAATTTTTTCTTGCAGACCGTGCATCCCGTTGTCGCGTTTTCGCACCAGGCCCTGACATCGGATTCCATGCCTCTTGAGATAAATTTAAAATAATTAAACACATTACACACCCCGGGCCTGCCCTTGTCGGAGAACCTGACCCTTTCAGGGTCCGTAATCATAGAAGAAACTTTGCGCGCTATGGAATCGTCCGAATCGCCGAGAGAAATAAAATTATCATAACTTTTACTCATCTTCCTGTTGTCCGTGCCGAGGAATTTAGGAGTATGCGTCAGCAGGGCTTCCGGCTCAGGAAATACCTGCTCATACATACCGTTAAAACGCCTTGCTATCTCTCTTGTCAGCTCCAAATGCGGCATCTGGTCTAATCCTATAGGCACGACGCCGGCCGCATACGCTAAGATATCCGCGGCCTGGAGAACCGGATATCCGAGAAAACCATAAGTGGTAAGGTCTCTTCCTTTTATCTGCCTCAACTGCTCTTTATAAGTAGGGCATCTTTCAAGCCACGATAGGGGCGTCATGGCGGAAAATATCATAAAAAAATCAAGGTGTTCCTTTACCTTAGACTGCACAAAGACAGACGATCGGGCAGGGTCTATGCCGGCGGCAAACCAGTCGGCGGCCATTTCAATAATTGACGGCGATATTTTAGACGGGTCCTGATATTCGCTCATCAAAGCGTGCCAATCGGCTATCATAAAAAAACAATCATAACTTTGCTGAAGCGTGTTCCAGTTTTCCAGCACGCCGAATAGATGGCCCAGGTGCATGGGCCCTGTCGGCCTCATTCCGCTTAATAAACGTTTGTCTTTTTCTTTTGCCCCGCGCGTGGGGATTTTGGCGGTTTTCATATAGATAAACAGGCCCTTAAAGCCTTCTGGCGATCTTTTCTATCTCAAAGCACTCTATGATATCGCCGTCCTTAATATCATTAAAATTTTCCAGCTTAACGCCGCATTCAAAACCTTCGGCCACTTCTCTGACATCATCTTTAAACCGTTTCAGGGAAGATATCCTGCCTTTATATATTATCTGATTGTCCCTGATAAGCCGGCACCTGACATTTCTTAATACCTTGCCTTTCTGGACAGATGAACCTGCTATAATACCTGCCTTTGAAAGCTTCATCACCTGCATTACCAAAATCCTGGCCGTAAATATCTCTTTTATATCGGGCTCAAGCAAGCCCTCCATGGCTGATTTGATATCGGATATTGCCTCGTAAATAATATTATAAAGCCTTATATCAATGTGTTCCTGTTTGCCGGCGCGTTCGGCTTCAGGGGTCTTTCTGACATGGAAACCTATAACAATCGCGTCGGAGGCTGCCGCAAGCAATATATCGGAATCATTAATATCACCGATACCCTTGTGTATGATATTAAGCCCCATGTTCTTTGTCCCAAGGTCTGTCAGAGACTCGGATATGGCCTCAAGCGAACCTCTGACATCAGCCTTGAGTATTACCTTAAGCTCTTTTACCCTGCCCTTCTGCATCTGTGAATACAGGTCTTCAAGAGTAATCCTCTGGACCACGCAACGGGACTGTTCTTTGAATTTTTCCTGGCGTATAGCGCATATCTGCTTGGCCTGTTTCTCATCCGAAACGGCCATAAACACATCTCCGGCCTGCGGCACACCGTTCAAGCCCAATATTTCGGCAGGCTTTGAAGGCAGGGCGTCCTTTATGCGGTGTATCTTATCATCTAAAATAGCCCTTATCTTTCCGTAGTAAATACCGGCGACTATAATATCTCCTTGCTTTAGCGTGCCGTTTTGCACAAGGACTGTCGCTATCGGCCCGCCGCCTTTTGATATCTTCGCCTCAACCACAACACCCTTGGCCGGTTTAGCAGGGTTGGCCTTCAACTCAAGCATTTCGGCCTCAAGCAGGATCATTTCAAGAAGCGCGTCTACTCCTTTACCTGTAAGCGCCGAAACATTGACCGTGATGGTTTTACCGCCCCAGTCTTCAGGCAAAAGGCCTATCTCGGACAATTGCTTCTTTACCCTGTCTATGTCAATATCCGGTTTGTCAATCTTGTTTATGGCAACTATGATAGTTGCGCCCGCCGCTTTGGCATGGTCTATGGCCTCTATCGTCTGGGGCATAAGTCCGTCATCCGCGGCCACGACAAGAACAACAATATCTGTAGCATTAGCGCCCCTTGCCCTCATGGCAGTAAAAGCCGCGTGTCCGGGCGTGTCAAGGAAAGTTATTTTGCCTCTATTCAGTATTACTTCATAAGCGCCTATGTGCTGGGTGATACCGCCTGTCTCCGAATCGGTAACCTTTGTTTTTCTTATATAATCAAGGAGAGATGTTTTACCGTGATCAACATGGCCCATGAATGTCACGACAGGGGGCCTTAGTATAAGACTACCCTTATCTTGTGCCAGGCTTTCATGAAAAGCCACTGCCTCTTCTTCAACGTTAAAAGCCCTCTCAAGAAAGTAACCGAACTTCCTGGCAACGCTTGCGGCGCATTCTTCATCTATCAACTGATTTATATTGGCAAATATCTTCATACCCATAAGCTCTTTTATAACAGCCGGGGCTGATACGGAAAGTTTATCGGCCAGTGCTTTTACGGTAATAGGCAGTTTAACCTGGATAGGCTTAAGGCCCTCATCCGCTCCTTGCTTAGGTTTCTTAATAGCGTCTGCCGCCTGTTTTGTCTCTGCGACCCTAACGGCAGCAGGCCCTGGCTCCGGTAGCTTTTGTTTTTGCGTTTCATGCAATTTATCCGCGGAAACTACTTCTTCAGGGGTGGATACGGTCGGCCCAACAGAAGGCTGCCGGCTATCTTGAGCTTTTTTACGGACAGGCCGGACGGGTTTTTCGTCGGGTTTTGCAGACTTTTTCTTGGGCTTTGTGCCGTCGGCTTTTTTAGCGCCGGATATGCCGGAGGCTTTTATCGTTTTGGCCGAAACGGGTTTTTTCCCGGCCGCCGGCTTTTTTACGGATTTTGCCCTGGATTTTTGGGCAGAGGAAGGACGCGTGCCAATTGCTTCAACATCAACCGATAGTTTGGCCTTATTATATTCCTTCAGTATCCTGTCAACAGAGGCCTGGGGTAAAATAGCTTGAGCGGATTTAGCGGTTATACCCATCTTGATAACCTGCATAAGCAAGACCTTTGACGGAATTTTAAGTTTTTTTGCCAGCTCTGATATTTTCAACATATCCCCCTGTTATTCGGTATATTCCTTGGCTGAGTCAAGGATCTTTTGGGCGGTTTTCTTTCCAATGCCCTTGACCTCCATCAGTGTCTCAACCGTAGACTTGGCTATATCATCAATAGTCTTGTAACCGGCCGCCAAAAGATACTCTTCCGCCTTTTTGCCCACACCCGGCAAATCACAGATAGATAATCCTGACTCCCGTTTCGCCCTTTCCTTGTCTTCGGCGTTTGACCGGCTCTTGACATCCATCTCATAACCGACGAGTTTAGAGGCAAGCTTGACATTCTGTCCATGCCTGCCTATGGCCAGAGAAAGCTGGTCATCTTCAACAACAATTTCAACCCTCTTAAGCTCCTTGTCCACCTTGATCTGGGCTATCTCGGCCGGCGAAAGCGCGGCTTTTATATATTCTCTTATATCGTCGCTGTATCTGACTATATCTATTTTTTCACCCTGAAGCTCATTTACAATGTTCTTTACCCTTTGGCCTCTCATCCCGACACACGCGCCGACAGAATCTATCTTTTCGTCTTTTGACGTAACGGCGATCTTTGTCCTTTCTCCGGCCTCCCGCGCGATTGATTTTATCTCAACTATACCGTCTGTTATTTCGGGTATCTCAAGCTCAAAAAGCCTTTTTATCATACCATCGTCCCTTCTTGACAGGGTAATGGATGAGCCCTTTGGCGTCCTTTCCACATTAGTCACATAGGCCTTTATCCTTTCGCCCTGTTTATATCTTTCCCTTGGCAGAAGTTCTGTTCTCGGCAATACGGCCTCAACCTTACCCAAATCCACTATAATATTGCCTTTTTCAAATCTGTGAACGCCGCCTGTAACAATAGTGCCTTTGCGCTCACGAAACTCTCCGAATATAACATCCCTTTCAGCCTCTCTGATTTTTTGTATAATCACCTGCTTGGCAGTCTGCGCCGCGATCCTGCCGAATTCGGCTGATTTTATTTCTTTTTCCGCGGCAAATACCTTGATTGAGCCTGTCTCGGGGTCCATCTTAACGCTGATATTTTCTTCATCCTTCTGGCCTATTACCTTGCGCGCCGCGCTTAGCAGGGCGCTTTCCACAGCCTCTATAAGTATCTGCCTGCTGATGCCTTTTTCACGCTCAATATGCTCTAATACCGATAATAATTCTCCGTTCATAAAAGTCTCCTATGTGCACGCCTGGATATTTCTTTTAGCTTTATTTATCATATCGTATGGTATCATAAAACAACTGCCGTGCCTGTCCTCAATTTCAACATCATTTTCACGGCAGTTCTTCACAATACCGCTGATAAAATTCCGGTCATTGATGTTGCCGGTCAACCATATGTCAACGCTGGCGCCAAACGCCCAATTGAAATCCCGGCGGTTTTTAAGAAGCCTGTCAAGGCCGGGGGAAGACACCTCTATAACATATGGTCCGGAAAAAAAACCGGCATTTTCAATAATGTCCGATAAGCGCTTATTTATGAGAGCGCATTCATCTAATGATATGCCGCCCTGTTTATCAACCAATACCGTAAGAGCGCTGCGGCCGTTTACCCTTTTAAGGCTTATGTCATAAATCTTGGCGCCGGCCTGCTCTGCTACAGGGCCTGTCAGGCCTTTAATACTATCTATTATACGGTTATCAAATGTCATACAATAAAAAAGCGGGTAAACTTACGTCAACCCACTTAAAATTCTCCTTTCACAAATAGATTTTGTATAAAAATTATATTACATACCCTTTATCCTGTCAAGCTTTTTTTCTTTAACTGTCAAGCGTAAATTAGAAATATATTTTTTTACGGCCCGGATGCGGCTTGCACGTAATAGATTCCCGCGGACTAAACTTAAAAAACGGTAGAACGCGAGTAGTTTCATTGCCAAACGCGCGGCCACGGCAGATAATACAGGATCTGACAAAAAATACGCAGGAAAAGATGCGAGATTATACGCGCGCGCGTAAAAGGCCTTGCGCGTAATTCACAATATCGTCTAAGGCGACCTCTGTTCTGGCGCCCGTTTTTCTTATCTTTACCTCAACCCTTGAACAGGCAAGGCCTTTAGGGCCTACAATGACCTGTATAGGTATGCCGGATAAATCCGCGTCTTTAAACTTGATACCAGGGCTTATATCCCTGTCATCCATAAGAACATCCATGCCGGAGGCGGCCATCAGGAGATAAATCTTTTTGGCGGCCTGTAAAGTATTTTCATCACGCGCGTTCAGGCATAAAATCGTAATACTATACGGCGCGATGGATAAGGGCCATATGATACCGTCCTTATCATTATTCTGTTCTATGGCGGAGGCCATTATCCTGTTTATACCAATACCGTAACAACCCATTATGAAAGGCTTTTGACTGCCGCAAGAATCAAGAAACCCCGCTTTCATGGCATCGGAATATTTTGTGCCAAGTTTAAATACGTGGCCTATCTCTATGGCCTTTTTTAGCTCTATCGCGCCGGAACATTTCAAACACCTGTCCTCGGCGGTAACATAGCGTATGTCAAATGTCTTTGAAACGTCAAAGTCTCTGCCGGGAACCACATTAATAATATGGGTATCTTTTTTGTTAGCGCCCGCCGCGCCGTTAATAACGGTTTTTACCGCATGATCTATTATTATATCCACGCCTCTTAATCCGCAGGGGCCTGAAAAACCCACGGGCGCGCCGGTGATATTCTCAATAACATCTTTTCCTGCCAGCGCAAGTTCACCCGACTTAAGGCAGGCGGCGAGCTTTGATTCATTAACTTCGTGGTCGCCTCTAATCAATACAGCTATGGGTTTCTTATCGGAGACATAAATAAGCGTCTTGATAATATCCTTTGGACTGCGTTTCAAGGCTTCAGAAACCTTATCAATAGTGGATATACCCGGGGTGGGCACCTCTTCTATTTCCGGCTGGCCGGACGCGTTCCGGCACATATCTTTACCGCGGATATCCGTATGAGCCGCCGGCCCGTTAAGGCCTTCTCCGGGAGGCGGGCACAGGGCCTTGGCAAAGCCTGTCTTACAACCGCATTTCGCGCATGTAACGACCACATCTTCGCCGCTTTCAGATAATATCATAAACTCTGCCGACTCATTACCACCCATAAAGCCTGAATCAGCCTCTACGGCAACAGCGTCAAGCCCGCACCTGGCGAATATCCGTTTATAAGCTTGAAACATAATATCGTAATTTTGATTAAGCCCTTGCCATGTGCAGTCAAAGCTGTAGGCGTCTTTCATGATAAATTCTTTACTGCGTATTACGCCGAATCTCGGCCTGGGCTCATCGCGTAATTTTGTCTGTATTTGATATATGATCTTGGGTAGGTCTTTGTATGAGCGCAGGTTGTTCCTGGCTATATCGGTAATGACCTCTTCGTGGGTAGGGCCTATAACCATCTGCTTGCCGGTCCGGTCATTAAATTTAAATAATTCATCTCCGATAATGTCATACCTGCCTGTTTCATGCCATAACTGCGCCGGATGCAATGCCGGCATAAGCACCTCCAATGCCCCGGAAGAATCCATTTCCTCACGCACAATATTTTCTATTTTTCTAAGCGTCCTTAGCCCGAGAGGAAGATATGAATAGATGCCCGCGGCAAGCTTGCGTATCAGCCCCGCCCTGATCATAAGCTTATTGCTTATTGCTTCAGCATCGGCAGGATCTTCTTTAAGGGTCGGGATAAAAGACTTAGAATAAAGCATCTATCAACTCCTTGACCGCGTTTTTCGCGCTTATTTTTTTTATAATCTTTGACTTTCTAAACAGTATACCAGAATCTCTGCCAAATGCAATACCGACATCGGCCGTCTTCGCTTCTCCCGGGCCGTTTACTTCGCAACCCATAACAGCGGCTGTAAGAAACCGGTTTCCGCGCGCGCTGGCGGGCATGGCATATAATTTCCGCTTGACGCGCTTAACTATGCCTTCCAGGTCAACCTGGCAGCGGCCGCATGTGGGGCAAGATATCAATTCATGATAAAAACTCCGTAATTTAAGAGCCTGCAATATATGCCTGGCGGCAATTACCTCGTCTTCAGGCCTGCCTGTCAAAGAAACTCTTATCGTATCGCCTATCCCTTCCGAGAGCAGGCTACCGATACCTATAGCGGATTTTATTATGGCTTCTTCGCCGCACCCTGTAGCTGTAACCCCGATGTGCAGGGGATAATTGCACAATGAAGCTATCTGTCTATAGGCATAAATCGTGGAAATAACGCTTGAGGACTTAAGCGATATCATGATATCAAAAAATTTATTCTTTTCAAATATCTTGATATAATCCATTACGCTCTTTACCATGCCGGCCGCGTGGGCCTTTTCGCCCAAGGCCCTGTATCTGCCTGCCACAGATCCGGAATTGGCGCCTATCCTTATCGGTATATTGCGTTCTTTACAGGCATCCATCACAAGCCTTATATGCCGCGGGACGCGGATATTGCCTGGATTAAGCCTTATACCGTCAGCTCCGGACTCAACAGACTTTAAAGCCAGCCTGTGGTCAAAATGTATATCGGCCTCAAGGGGTATTGATATTGCCGGCCTGATCTTTCTGACAGCCGAGGCCGAGGCATCATCTCTTACAGCGACCCTTATTATCTCACAGCCGGCTTTTTCAAGGCGTTTTATCTGCCTGACGGTTGAAACAATATCTTTGGTGTCCGTATTTGTCATTGACTGTATGGACACAGGGGCATTGGCGCCTATTTTCACATTGCCTAATTTTATCTGCCTTGCCGGCCTTCTTCTCATTTTTTAATTATCCATGTGGTAATATCATTCCATGTAACCGTGGCGAACAATAATATAATTAGGAAAATAGCCGCATACTGGATAAACTCCTGCACCCTTACGCTGACAGGCCTTTTTCTTATTTTTTCAATGCCAAGCAGTAATATGTGGCCGCCGTCCAGAACAGGAAACGGAAGGAGGTTAAATATCGCGAGCGCGAGATTGATATGGGCTATAAGATATAACAGATAAGCCATTCCGACATGAATGGCCCGGCCGATAATAACCGCGATGCCGACAGGCCCTGTCGCGGAGCCTTTTAAAGCCACCTTGCCCGTAATAAGATACCAGATAAACCTGTATGTCAAAACCGTATTGGATAAGGTCTGTCTCATGCCTGTCAGTATATATTGCGCGGCAGGCGCTTTTAGAAAACGGATATCGCCGTAAGAACTTATCCCGATTTTTTGAATTTTGCCGGAATCGCCTTCTCCGGCGATTTCAGGCACTACCACAGCCTCAAAGACCCGGCCGTTTCTTTCAAGCTGTATGCTAAGGGGAGCGGCGCTGTGATTTGACGAGATCATATCAATGACCTGATGCCAGTATTCCGTGCGATTATTGTTTACCGATAATATCCTATCGCCCGATTCTATGCCGGCTTTATACGCGGGCATGTCCTTTACGACAAGGCCTATCCTCGCCGCCGGCGCGACAAAACAAAAAATAACATATGCCAAAAGATAATTGAGGCCCGCTCCGGCAAAAATTATCCAGAACCTTCTGCCAGGCGCCTGCCCAAAATACTTATAGTTTTCTTTTAAGACTTCACTGCTGGGCTCATCACCTGCCATTTTTACGTAACCGCCAAAAGGTATGGCGCATAGGGCATACTCCGTGCCTTTGACCTTTCTTGAGACCAATACCCTGCCAAGGCCTAAGGCAAACCTCTCCACCCTAACCCCCATGCGTCTTGCCATGAAAAAATGTCCGCATTCATGCACAAGAATTACTATGCTGAAAACCGCCATGACCGCAATGCCCGTAATAATAAAACTAAACATGTTCCTCCTTTTTGACTGACCGGCCGTAATTAATATCCAGGACCGTCACAGGATCCGTGTAATATATGCAATCAGGGTCATACCTAAAAAAACGCGTAATTACCGGTCATGGCCGACCAAGACTGCTTACGATGCACCCCGCCTTTTCTCTCGCCCAAAGGTCAGCTTCAAATATCTGCTCTATTGACGGTGTTGATACAAATCTGTGCGCCCTCAAGACGTCCTCAATAATACCGGGTATACGGGTAAAAGAAATTTTCTCATCTAAAAACGCTTTAACGGCAATCTCATCCGCCGCATTCAAAACCGCTGGCGCTGTGCCCGCAAGCCTTGCCGCGGCCAGGGCAATCGTAAGGCATGGGAATTTCAACGTATCAGCCTTCATAACGGCCAGGTTTTTTATATCCAAAAGATCCAGCCTGGCAAACGGCGTATCCAATCTATCAGGATATGTCAAGGCGTATTGAATCGGCAGTTTCATGTCCGTGACACCCAACTGCGCTATTATGCTTCCGTCAACAAATTCGCACATGGAGTGTATAACAGCTTCGGGATGGATAAGCAATTTTATCTTATCTATGGGCACGCCGAAAAGATGCCGCGCCTCAATTATCTCCAGTCCCTTGTTCATAAGCGTGGCCGAATCAACTGTTATCTTTTTGCCCATCTTCCATCTGGGGTGATTGAGTACTTGTTTTACGCTTAGAGCTGGAAATTTTTTTTCGTCAACACGCCGCAGAGGGCCTCCGCTGCCTGTGATATAAAGCCTGTTTATCCTGCCTGCGGGGCCTGAATGCAGGCACTGGAATATCGCGTTGTGCTCGCTGTCAACGGGTATCAACAGGGCATTATGCTTTTTGACAAGCCCCATAATAATATCTCCCGCCGCGACGATAGATTCCTTGTTCGCAAGGCATATGTGCTTACCCTTTTTTATGGCACTGATAAGCGGATATATAGCGGCAAAACCGGATACGGCCATTACAACGATGTCTATTCTATCGTCTTCGGCTATAATATTAAGGCCTTCGGGGCCATATATCTTTACGCCTTTAGACGAAAGCCCGCGTCCGGCCTTTAGTGCCAGGCCAGGGCGCGCTATGGCCGCCATCAGGGGGCTGAATTCCTTTATCTGCTTTTCCAAAAGTTTTATATTGGAAAAAGAGGAAAGCGCGGCAACCTGAAACCTGCCGGGAAAGGCCGCGATTACCTTCAACGCGTTAATACCTATAGAGCCTGTTGAACCGAATACTGCGACTCTTTTTATCTCTCTTTTGTCCATAGCATCGTTTAATTGTGGGGAATAAGCCGTAAATAAAAATAAAGTATCGGCGCGGTAAAAATAATACTATCTATCATATCAAGCATGCCGCCCAGGCCCGGCCACAAGGTGCCGGAATCCTTGACCTTGCAATCTCTTTTTATCAGCGATTCGGAGAGGTCGCCGACCTGCCCTGTAAGGCTTAATAAAAACCCGATTGTAAAAATATGGCCCATGGATACAGCCGGCAGCATCCATCTAAAAAAGACCGCCGCAAAAAAACTGACGACCAGCGCCGAGACAGTCCCTTCCACAGTCTTCTTTGGGCTTATGCGGGGTATAAGCTGATGCCTGCCGAAAAGCGTCCCTATAACATAAGCGCCGACGTCTCCCGCCTTAGTAATAATAATCAAAAATAATACGACCAGCCTGCCGTCCATATTAAGCGGCGGCATAACACGCAGTTTGACCGTATAAGAGAACATCCAGCTGACATAAAATATGCCTAATATTGTAGTGGCAATACCGGTAAGAGCCTGCTCGGTATTACGCCTTGTAAGCTGAAGAAGAAATACGCAAAGGCAGACGGTTGTTATCAGTATAAATTCCATTTCAGCGGTCGGCGACAGCCGCAAATAGGTGGTAAGGGGTATCAGACAGCCTGTGATAATACCAAAATACCTGTAAACCGGTATGCCTTTTTTTGAAACCATGGCATAAAATTCATAAAGCCCTATCCCTATTATAATAGTTACCGAAAGCGCCAATACCCATGCCGGCGATAAAAAAACCACCGCCCACAGGCAGAGCGCCCATAATACAGAACCGAGCAATCTGAATTTTAACATGTCCTGGCTCCGAAACGCCTGTCCCTTTTGCAATACTGCCCCAAAGCGTCGTCAAGATCTTTTTTTCCGAAATCAGGCCAGAGGGTTTTGGTTATGACTATCTCCGCGTATGATAACTGCCATAATAAAAAATTGCTCAACCTGAATTCTCCGCTTGTCCTTATCAAAAGGTCTATCTCCGGCAGGCCCCGGGTATACAGGTAACCGGCAAAAAGCGCTTCATCTATATCTTCAGGCGCGATACGCCGGTCTCTGGCGTCCGCGGCAAGCGCCCGCGCGGCATCCGTAATTTCCTGCCTGCCGCCGTAATTAAGCGCGAGAGTCAATACCATTTTTTTGTTAGCGGCCGTTTTTTTCATGACATCAAAAAGGACTGACCTTACGGCCATGGGCAAGGCCTCAAGCCTGCCGATAGCGTTAAGCCTGATATCATTATCCTGCAATTTTTTATATTTACTTTGCAGATACTTGCACAAAAGATCCATCAAAGCATTGATCTCTTCAGGCGGGCGTTTCCAGTTTTCAGTTGAGAAACTATAAAGGGTAAGGGCTTCAATACCTAACCTGGCGCAATACTGGGTAATAATATCAACGCTTTTAGCGCCGCGGCGATGGCCAAAGGCGTGCGGCAGATGCCGCCTGCGCGCCCATCTGCCGTTACCGTCCATTATTACGGCAATATGTCTTGGAAGCCTGCTATTCTCAGCCACGCGGTCCGCCTTTGACAATACCGGTTTTGTGTTATAGTGTGCGTAGTTTTAAAAAAACCCTAACGAACGCTTGTTTACTGTTCCAAGACAGCAGTCGCCGTAACAACAGCGGCCTCGTTTTGCGCGCTGTCGTTGGAGGCAAAAGACTGTTTCATGTTTTCAATATCCTGGACAAGCCGGGCATTTTTAAGCCTCTCGCGCGCGAGGCTGTTGTTGGCATCCTCCAAAACAGCATTTTGACCTTCCAGCTCGGCCATCACCTCATCAAGCCGCTCGGATAATGCCTTTGTCTTTGACAATAAAATATCATGCTGGCTTATAAGGTCCGCGTTTTCCTTCTTGACCAGGCTTGAGTGGGAACCGGCCCTTATTAAGGATAAAGACAATATAATGATAATAACAAAGAGCGCTATATGCACCCTAAAGCTATTTGACATATTCCGAACCTTCTTCGGAATCGTCAATTACGTTTTCTACCGGGCCGTATGAAACTTTAGCGGACGGGACAGGCTTAATTATAATCTCCACCCTTCTGTTAGCCTGCCTTCCTTCGGCAGTGCTATTGGACTTTACCGGCCTGTATTCGCCATAACCTGTGGCAGATAAATTATCCGGCCTAAGAGAGCAGTCGCTGACAAGATAATGGAGAACGCTCGTTGCCCTGGCCGTGGAAAGGTCCCAATTGGATTTCCAGTGCGAATGTTTTATAGGAACATTATCGGTATGGCCTTCAATACTGATCTCGTTATCAGCCGCTTCCCTGCTTATCACGGAAGCTATCTTTTGCAGTATCACCGTGCCTTCAGATTTTAAGTCGGCCTTGCCCGAATCAAATAATACCTCGGCGACAAAGGTAATTACTATGCCTCTCTCATCCATTGTCAGTGAAACTTTATCGGAATCTATTTCTTCTTTCAGCCTTCCGTCTAACATGCTCTTGGCCTCTCTTAACCGGGCCAGCTCATCTTTCAATGCCTCAATCTTCTCTTTATCGCTCGGCCTGCCTTTATAAAAACCGACGGCGCAGCCTGAAACCGCAAGAGACACGATCAGGCAGAACACGATCAATAAGACGCTTGACCTCATCTGACACCTCCTTGTAAGAAATAGCCTCGCGGGATTAGAGGATACTGGACACAGTACCCATTTTATATTCACATACCCGGCAATTTAAAAACAAATCTGTATTCTTAACCCAAGTAAAACCATTTCTTCGCCATGAGAGCGGTAAAATTATTATCACGGCGGCGAGCTTCTATCAGCCCTTGCAGGGCCTGGCCCCCTTGTTGGCCCTCTTACTCCTCCACTGCAGTTTACCTTTTCTTTTTCTCTTTGGCATGTTTATATCTCCTTGTATTTGCGCCTTCTAAAACACCTAAGCCGACACAAGAGTCTGGCCCCACCAAACCCTGCCATTGCTTACTATATATTCAATGCCTGATATCTCCGCGGCATTAGGCAGATCAAGCTGGCCAAAATCAATGGCCAAACGTATCCATTCCCCTGCCCGCGGCATAAAATCCATATACCAGGCGCTTATGTATTCGTCTAAGGCCACAAACGCTTCTTCATAGCCTTCCCAGTAAAAAGACATGTCTTCACCTGGTATCAGGAATATTTTAAGCATAATGCCGTCAGGCACGCTTTGAGGGTCAATGTATACATACTGGATCACGGATGAACCGGTATTAACGGCTATAGGCTCTTTTGCCTTAAACGAATGCCTGTCAATGCCGTTTGCGGAATACTGCGTATGGGACATCGCGCCATTGCAAAGGACCTTATCGTCCCAATGCCAGACGCCTTCAGATATACAGTCTCCGGGCAGACTGCCTGATATCCAGACTTTATACCCCTGCGCTTCATCCTCTGCGGCGGCAAATACAGGTAAAACAGACGTCGCGAAAATCGCGGCGCAGAGAAACCGGATACCGGCAGATAATACGCGCTTAATATCAATGGCTGCGAAAAACATCATCCCACCCTTAGTATCTGCTTTCTGTCCGAACCTACGGATACCATGCTAATTTTCGCGTTCGTAATACCGGACAGCCTCTTTAAATAATCTTTCGCCCGGCGCGGGAGCCTGTCATAACTTTTTATCCCGGACGTGTCGCATTTCCATCCGGGCAGTGTATCGTATACGGGCCTTACGCCGGACAATACCTGAATATCGGAAGGAAAGTTTTCGTATCTGTCTTTTTTATACCTGTATCCCACACACACGTCTATGCTGTCAAGCTCATCAAGCACATCAAGCTTTGTAACAACTATTTCTTTTATACCGTTTACCATAACGGCATGCCTGACAATAAGAGCGTCAAACCATCCACAGCGCCTGGGCCTGCCCGTAGTAGCGCCGAATTCGTTGCCTTTGTCCCTTATCTGTTTCATGAGCTTGCTGGAAAATTCCGTTGGGAAAGGGCCTTCGCCAACGCGCGTGGTATACGCCTTGACCACGCCGACAACATTATCAATTCTGGAAGGGCCGACCCCTGTACCGGTACACGCTCCGCCGGCCGTGGAATTGGAAGACGTTACATAGGGATATGTGCCGAAATCCACGTCAAGCAATGTCCCCTGCGCGCCTTCAAACAAGACCTTTTTGCCTTTGTCAAGGGCCTTGTTAATTACAAGCGCCGTATCCGCTATATAACGGGCGATCTTTTTGCGGTAACCCATGTATTCATTATAAAGGGTGGAAAACGAATAACCCTTGAAACCGTAAACGCTCCTTAAGACAGCGTTCTTTTCTTTTAGATTATGCTTAAGTTTTTCGGCAAATACCTTATCGTTTAAAAAGTCTACCATCCTGATACCGCAACGGCTCACCTTATCCGTATAGCAAGGCCCTATCCCCCGTTTTGTGGTCCCTATCTTGCCCTGGCCTTTGGCTATCTCGCGCAGTTCGTCTATCTTCCAATGATACGGAAATATGATATGCGCCTGTTCGCTGATAAGAAGTTTTCCGTCTACATCTATGCCCCGGGCCGTCAACTTGTCAATCTCTTCTATTAAAGCGACAGGATTTACGACAACCCCGTTTCCTATGATACAGCGTTTAGCCTTGTGCAGTATGCCTGACGGTATAAGATGCAGGATAAATGATTCCTGTCCTATAACAACCGTATGCCCGGCATTATTGCCGCCTTGATAACGGACAATATAATCGTAATTTTTTGAAAATATATCTATTATCTTGCCCTTGCCTTCATCGCCCCACTGGGCCCCTATTACAACCGTGCTCGGCATAAATTCCCCTTCTTATCCTGCTATGGCCGTCATACCCTTAAGCGGACAGCCGTGTTTTAAAAAATAACCCCGCGAAGCGCCGGTTACGGCTTCATTGTAAAAATTTTACGGGCTATATCCGGATAGCTGGCGACAAATTTTAATTCATCCTCAACAAGCGGTTTTTGGTTATGGACATTGGCATATCTTACAAGCTCAAGTATTTCAGCCGCCTCTTTGTCGTCTTTAAACTTTACCTCAAGTTTATCATAAACGTTCCTGAAACCCTTAATGCCGCTGTATTCGCCCGCGGTTATCTGCCTGCCTGTATCTATTATTTCAGGTTCGCCCCTGCCCAGCTCTTCATAATCATACAGTTCATAATTACGCCTGTCCTTTAAGGCCCCGTCGGCATGTATGCCGGATTCATGCGCAAAGGCGTTGGCGCCTACCCCGGGTTGATTTATCGGTATAGGCACATTAAACGCGTATGAGGCGTATTTGGCTATCTTCCATGACTTTGAGAGGTCAATATTACCGTCTATTCTATATTTACCCTGAAAACCGCTGGCATATTTTAAGGCCAATATTACCGATACCAGATCAGCATTTCCGGCCCTCTCTCCAAAACCATTTACCGTTGTGTTTATGTACGCATCAACACCCGCATCTATGGCAGCCTTGGCCCCTGCTATTGAATTGGCCGCAACAAGCCCAAGGTCATTATGGCAATGCAGTTCTATTGGGA
Organism: Candidatus Omnitrophota bacterium; assembly: GCA_028716165.1. NCBI lineage: Bacteria > Pseudomonadati > Candidatus Omnitrophota > Candidatus Omnitrophota bacterium. The sequence goes on along the minus strand of JAQUQI010000003.1, from coordinate 102,138 downwards.
TACCGACCTTACCGGCTATATGGTATATCCTGTCATATATGCTGAAAGGATCGTCGTATCCCAGCGTATCGCAATACCTTATCCTGTCCGCGCCATTGTCCTTGGCGGCCTTGGCAAATTTTACCAGGTAATCCAGATCAGACCTTGAACCGTCCTCGGCATTAACGCCCACGGTCTTTATCCCTTTTTTCTTGGCAAGCCTCAAGGCCTCAACCATCATCGCTATTATATCATCGCCTGATTTTTTGCCCATGAACTTGCCTTTCATCATCTGTTCAGACGTGGATATAGAGATATTCAGGTGTTCAACCTTTGTTTGTTTGACTGCCTCTTCAACGTCAGGGGCTATGGCCCTTATCCAGCCGCTCAAAATTATGGGCTTTAACGCGCCGGATCTGACAAGTTCCATGTTGGCATTTAAATAATTAGTTTCATGACGCGTAACAGGAAAACCGAATTCGCTCTGGTAAATACCCATCTCGTTAAGATAGATATTTATCATTGTCTTCTGGAGTTTTGACAGGCAAATGCGCGAAGTCTGCACTCCGTCCCTGTTGGTCACGTCTATAATCCTGATGATTGGTTCTTTTTTCATGTTTTACCTCCAATTTTATAAAAACAGGGGCCATTACGGTGTGCCGGCCCTGTATTGCCACCTTAAAATAATGTTTGCGCGCGCATCAAGGCAGAGCAGTATTGTTCGTAACCTTATAAAACCGGAATAATTTTTACAAACATGCCGCCGGAATAAGGCTATAGGCTTATGGCCCAGGCGTCAAATATGTCTTTAAGGCCCTTCAACTGCGATATCAGTTCGGCAGAGATCTTGCTGTCCACATTGCATAAGCTTATGGCCCTGCCGGAGGGTTTTTGCCTGCCGAATGTCATACCCGCTATATTTATTCCGTTCTTTCCCAGCAATGTCCCAAGCTGGCCCACAACACCGGGGACATCCTTATTGGATATCAATATCATGTTGCCTTCCGGCAGGGCATCAACATAATAACCATCTATCTTAACAATGCGCGGCTGATTATTAGCGAACAAGGCGCCGGATATGGATAATGTCTTGCCGCCTGATTTCACGACTGCAGTGATAAGATGCGCGAATTCCTCAACCTGATTTGTCTTGGATTCCGTTATCTTTATATCGCGTTCCCTGGCTATGGCAATCGCATTAACATTATTGACCATTTCGCCTACAGCTGTCGTCAAAAGGCCTTTTATGAATGCCGTGGTAATGGCCGCTATATCGTGCTTGGCCACTTCGCCTGCGTATTCCAAGCTTACCATTCCTATGGGGCCTTGGGCAAGCTGGGCCTGCATCATACCCATTTTTTCAGCAAGTATCATATAAGGCCTCAAGACCTTCCATGCCTTTAATTCAATATAAGGGATATTAATAGCGTTCCTTATACCTCTGTTTAAGAGGGCGTCAACAACCTGCTGGGCCACCTCCAATGCCACATTATCCTGCGCTTCAGCGGTAGAAGCGCCCAGATGGGGAGTGGTCAGGACCTTATCCGATAATACGAGGGGGCTGTTTTTAGGTGGTTCTTCTTCATATACATCAAAGGCGGCGCCGGCGACCTTGCCGGATTCAATGCCTTTTAAAACAGCCTTTTCGTCCATAATACCGCCGCGGGCGCAATTTATAAGCCTGACTCCCGGCTTCATCATATCTATCTCTTTTTCGCCTATAAGATGCCTGGTATCTGATGTCAAAGGCGTATGCACGGTAATATAATCGGAGGCTGAAAATATCTTCTTCAAGTCAGCAGGTTCTATGCCGGAATCAGAAGCTTTTTCAGGCGCCAGAAACGGGTCATATGCCAATACACGCATGCCAAAACTCAAACAGCGTCCGGCGACTTCGCTTCCTATCCTCCCCAAACCGATTATCCCTAAAGCCTTTCCGTAAAGCTCAACACCCATAAACTTTTTTCTTTCCCATTGGCCGCTTTTCATTGAGGCGTCGGCAGGAGCAATATTGCGCGATAATGCCAGTATCATGCTCATTGTATGTTCAGCCGTTGATATGGTATTACCTCCCGGCGTGTTCATCACGATAATGCCTTTCTTGGTGGCAGAGGCAACATCCACGTTATCAAGGCCCACGCCGGCCCGGCCGATTACTTTCAATTTATCGGCGCACGCTATCAGATCAGCCGTTGCCTTGGTCTCACTGCGAATTATCAAAGCGTCATAATCCTTAATTATTTTTTTAAGGACATCTGCCGGCTGTTTGATCTTTACATCAACTTTTATATCCTTTTCCTTCTCAAGGATCAAAAGACCCTTCTCGCTTAACGGATCGCTAACCAGTATCTTGAACATACGCGTCTCCTTGATTTAGAAAGAGTATGCCTGCTCTACTTTATCTGCTAAAAATTTCTTCTGCGGCCTTGACCCCTGATCCGAGGGCCAGATTATGCCCCATCTGCCTTAATGTCATTTCAAGGCATGATACAGCCACAATTATATCCCACTGTGTCATAAAACCCATACTGGCTATTCTTATTATCTTGCCTTTTAATTCCGCTTGTCCGCCGGCTATGCCGACACCATGCACATCACGCATGGTCTTAACAAGCTTTGCACCGTCAATATTAGACGGAACCTTTATAGCGGTCACCGAATCACTTGCCGCCTTGGGCGCGTAGAGCTCAAGGCCCATGGCTAAAGCCGCGGCCCTTATAGCCTGTGCCATCTTTCTCTGCCTGGCAATGGCCGCCTCAATCGTCTCCTGCCTTATCATCTTTATAGCCTCTACCAAACCTATCACAAGAGTTAAAGCTGGTGTCCACGGTGTATCGTTTTTGTCGGCCGCTTTTTTGGCTGCCTCATAACTGAAATAAAATTTTGGTAATTTTGATGTCTTGGCCATGGCAAGAGCTTTTTCGCTGACAGAAACAAAGGCAAGCCCCGGCGGTACCATAAGGCCTTTCTGCGAACCCCCTACCGCTATATCCACCTTCCACTCATCTGTCTTAAACTCAACCGAACCTAAACCGCTTATAACATCCACGACAAGAACAGCAGAGGTCTTGGAAACAATATCACCTATGGCCTTGATATCATTTACAACGGCCGTTGATGTCTCGCACAATGTTACATAAACAGCCTTTATAGACTTATCCTTTGCCAAGAGGTCTTTTATCCTGACAGAGTCAACAGCATTACCCCATTCCACATCAAGGTTGATAGCGTTTACTCCATATGCCTGGCATATCTCCGTAAAACGTTCTCCGAATTTACCGCCTCTTACAACTATGGCCTTGTCGGATTGAGATAACAGGTTCGCGACAGCGCTCTCCATGGCGCCTGTGCCTGATGAAGTAAATAAAAATACATCATTTTTTGTCTGCAGGATATATTTTAATCCGTCAACCGCCTCCTTTAATACCGCCATAAATTGGGGTGTCCTGTGATGTATCACAGGCTTTGCCATTTCCAGCAATACATTCTCGGGCACCGGTGTAGGCCCCGGAGTCAAAAGATAACGCTTCTGCATAAACTTGTCTCCTTTCCTGTAGATAAACTCATGCCTGCGATGTTAAAGCGCTAAAAAAAATACAACCTGCCATATGCCCGGCCGGCCGGGGTTATTTTTTCTTTAACGTGTCAATAACATGATCAACAAGATTATATTTCATCGCCTCATCCGATGTCATGAAATAATCCCTGTCGGTATCCTTTTCCACCTTGTCCAGCGGCTGGCCCGTATGATAGACTAATAATTGATTTATACGCTCTCTCATTCTCAATATCTCTTTGGCCTGTATGTGGATATCGGAAGCGCTGCCCTCCGCGCCGCCCCACGGCTGATGTATCATTATTCGCGCGTTCGGTAAAGCGTATCTTTTGCCTTTTGTGCCGCCGGCCAAAAGTAAAGCGCCCATACTCGCCGCCTGGCCTATACAATATGTGTTGACATCAGGCTTAACAAACTGCATAGTATCATATATGGCGAGCCCGCTCGTCACATGCCCCCCGGGCGAATTGACATACACGTTTATATCTTTATCAGGGTCCTCCATCTGCAGGAACAACAACTGGGCTATGATAAGATTGGCTATACCGTCATCTATGGGAGTGCCTATAAATACTATTCTGTCTTTCAACAATCTTGAATATATATCATAGGCGCGTTCCGCGCGGCCGGTCTGCTCAACAACCATGGGCACCAAAGTCTGTAATTTCGCATCCATATTGCATCCTCCGGTTATATTACTGTTACGATGGAATTGCCGGACATAATAAGCGGCCGGCCTGTTTATCCCTTTGACTCGTTGATTAAAAACCTTACGGTTTTGTCGTGAGCTATCTGCTCTTTCAGGCCTTCCATAAGGCCGTCTGACTCCAGCCTCTTTCCGGTCTTTTCTACGTCTTCTTTAGCTTCCTCGGCTATCTCGGCTATCCTCTGCCTGATGTCTTCATCCTGCGCGCTGATTGATTCTTCTTTGGATATTCTGTCAATTATAAAAAACAGCCTTACATCTCTTTCGGCCTGATCGCGTAAAGACTCTTTCAATTTATTATCAAGCCCGTCCACATCCTCTTTTTTGTAACCCTGGTAAAAAAGCCTTTGCTTGGCCTGCCGGAGAAGAGCGTCCAGTTGTCTTTGCACAAACGAATCAGGCGTATCAAAATCATGGCTTTTAAGCAGATAGTCATATATCTGCCTTTCAATGTCCCGCTCCGATTCGGCCTTTTTTGAAGCGGCGGCATTATCACTGACAAACTTTTTTAAATCCGCGATGCTTGTAAAATTACCGGCCTTTTTGGCAAACTCATCGTCTATCTCCGGTAATATCTTTTCTTTTATCTGCTTGGGAGTAATCTTATAAAGCCTTTGCCTGCCGGCAAGTTCCTTATATTCATAATCCTCGGGGTATTTGACAAGAGCCTGCTTTTCGGTATCTATATCAGCGCCTAAGAGCGCCTGCAATAGCTCTTTCGGCTGAAGTTTGTCGTTAATATATAGCCACAGTTTATCTTTTTTGTCAACCAGTTTTCCGTTTTCAAAACATTCATAAAGGCATACAATATAATCTCCGTTTTTTATCGGCCTGGGGGCGATATCCTTGTATTGCGCCATGGATTCTTGTATCTGCCCCATTGCTTTGTCAATATCTTCATCCGTTACCTGGCAGGGCTTTTGGCTTACCTTTATCCCCTTATATTGTTTAAGCTTAAATTCAGGGCTGACATCAACTCTAACCGAAAAAGATAAGTTTTTATTCTCCGTATAATTAACGTCTTGGACAACGGGATAGCCCAATACCTTTATGCCCTGCCCGGACACAGCCTGTTCGTAACATTGCCATATAAGGCTGTTGACCGCCTCTTCGCTGGCCCTCTTGTTATAATGCGCCTTCAAAAGATCCATCGGAACCCTGCCGGGCCGGTATCCGGGAACACTGGCATTTTTCTTTATGCTGTCATAAACCTCGTTAAGGGCGGCGTCCACCCTCTGCGGTTCCACTTCTATCTTTATTAGTTTTTGCGCCTTGCTCGCGTCCTCAACCTTTATCTTCACTATCTGTTATCTCCTTCCGGCTATGGCTGGATAAGGCCGTAATCTCCGTTTTTGCGCTTATACAAAACATTCATGCTGTTATCCGACGCATTATGAAAAACTACAAACTGCTTGCCAAAGGCTTCCAGTTCCAACGCGGCCTCTTCCGGAGACATGGGTTTCGCGGCAAAAGATTCAACCTTGACAATGTTCCCGCAAGGCTTAGGCAGTCTATTCTCGCTTTTTCTAAACACATTTATACCGTAAAATATATCGCGTATCCTTCTTCCCTTTGCCTTGGCTCTGGCCTTTTTAAGTTGTTTTTGGGCATTGGCCAGGCACAAATCAAACGAGGCCTTGAGCGCCTGGTCTTTCTCAACGGCCGCGATACGAAAACCGCGGCCTGTAACCGTTATTTCCGTAATATGAATAAATTTTTCTTTTTGAAAAACCGCGCGGGTGTCTTCTATGGAATTATTGTATTTGGCAAGCCTTGAAAGCTTATCATTGATATACGCCTTCATGCCGTTATCAAGTTCCACGTGCCTGGTTGTAATGTTTACCTGCATGCGTCCTCCTGTTTATCGTTTCGTTTTCTTACAGCGTGAATTTTTCTCCAAGATATATCTGCCGGGCCTTCGGGCTGGAAATCAGATCGTTGGATGTCCCGGATATCAATATCCTGCCTTCATACATGATATATGAACGGTCTGTTATCGCCAGCGTTTCGCGCACGCTATGATCCGTAAGCAGTATCCCCAATCCGCCTTGTTTTAAGTCCTGGATAATCTGTTGCGCCTCAAACACCGCTATAGGGTCTATTCCGCTGAACGGCTCATCCAAGAGTAAAAACGAAGGCTCGGTCACAAGGGCCCTTGTTATCTCAAGACGCCTTCTTTCCCCGCCGCTTAGCGTATACGCCTTATTCTTACCAAGATGCGATATCTTCAATTCACTTAGTAGTTTTTCAAGCCTGTTTTTTCTTTCGCGCATCGGTATATTAAGCGTTTCAAGAACAGCCATGATATTTTCCTCAACAGTCAGTTTCCTGAAAACCGAATCATCCTGGCACAGATATCCTATGCCCAAGCGCGCTCTTTTATACATAGGCATCTGCGTTATGTCTTTATCATCAAACATTATCCTGCCTTTATCAGGCCTGATAAGGCCTACTATCATGTAAAAAGAGGTTGTCTTGCCCGCTCCGTTCGGGCCCAAAAGACCCACAATCTCGCCTCGGTTTATCTCTATGTTTATATCATTAACCACGCTACGGCCATTATAGGATTTGGCCAGGTTTTCAACCTTTAATCTGCTCACCCGCGCTCTCTTTCTTTTGCCTGAATCTTTGAATAAAATCTCCACCGCTGCGTATAATTATCCTGGGCCTGCCTTCAAGTAATACCCTTCCTTCGCCCGGCAGGTATGTAAGCTGTTTGGCCAGGGTGCTGTCCTGGCCTCTTTTTATGTTCACATTTCCTTGGCAAAATATCATTTTAAGAGACCTGCTTTTCGGTTCAAAATAAGCCGTGGCCTTGTCCGCGCCGATAAAGACCTCCTTATCGGTCACCCTGACGTCATTGTTGAAGATAGCGGCGTTTTTGGCGTAATCCACCTCAAGGGGACCGGCACATGTGATAACAGCCGCGGGGTCTTTAAGATCAACAGTAATATCGCGGTCAAGCTGGACGAGTTTAAGGCTGTGCCTGGCCAAAGCGCCTGTCCCCGACATGTCCATCTCTTTCCTGTTGATATATACCTTGTCATCGGTAAAGACTATCTTTTCCTTGGAATCCCATTTCAATACTTCGGTTTTAAGCGTGGTGCCTTCATCCGTGGCAATACTTACATTATTACGCAATTCAATATTGTTCGTCTTGCGGTCAAAGATACCGTTATCCGAAACAAGGCTTACCTTTACCCCGTCACCGTAAGAATTCCCGTTGATGTCAAAAAGCTTTATCACATCGGCAAATATGTCCGCGCTTTTGCCGTTAAGCTGCCATGATTTCTTGCCTGAATCCGAAAACCCGGACATGGAAAAAACCTTGACTTTTTCGCCTGACGCCATATCCTGATCGCGCACGGACTCCGCTGCCGAACCCGGGCCCGGGGAGGCAGTATTCTCAAAAATAAAACCCCTGCAGCAAAATAAAATAACAGCAACGGCTGATACGGCAATAATTGTTAATCTGTAATTGGGGTTTAACATACGGCCTTGGTCTTCCATCTTCTATGCATCCATACCCACTGTTCGGGATATCTGCGGACATAAGACTCTACGACATCCGACCATTTCTTTGTATAATTGACAACCCATTCAGGATCAGAAATATCATTTATGTAAATAGGATCTTCCACGCGAATTGTATGCCGCAGGCCCGAACGGATGATAAAAACCGGTATTATCGGCACCCGGCATACCTGGGCGAGTTTCACGGGCGCGGAAGGCGTGTATGCCTTTTTGCCGAAAAAATCAACAAACACCCCTCCGAGGCTGTCCACATCCTGATCAGCAACGATGCCAAGCAGTTCTTTTCGTTTTAGAAGACGTATTATTTTTTTCGCGGAGTCTGTCCTGTATATAACGTTAATGCCCATGCCAGACCTAAGCGAGGATATCCATTCGTTATATTTCTCGTAATATATCGGCCTGGCAATAACATTGGATTTATAACCATTACACGAAAAGAACACGGGAATAAGCTCCCAGTTGCCCAGATGGGCAGAGACAATAACCGCGCCACTGCCGGCGGAGATTACCCTGTCTATCTTTTCTTTACCCTCAATGTCAATGAGCCTGTTTAACCTGTGTTTTATTTTCGGAAGGCTCAATATCTCTGCCGCGCACATGCCCAGGTTTACAAACACGGATTTTGACACAAGCCTGATCCGCTCTCTTGTCAAAGCAGAGCCGAAAGCGTATTCCAGATGGGATATCGTAAGAGACCTATAGCGGCCCAACAACATGTAAACCGCCCGGCCGCAGGCGCCGCCGAGAGTAACGGCGATATTATACGGCAGTAATAAAAATATTTTACCCGAAACGACAAGCAGTATGTATAAGAACCGTCTCCTGAAACGATATTTCACTATCCTTAAAAACCTCCCGGTATATAACAAAAAAATATCTTGATAAAAACGCGAACTGCCAAGGGCCTGTCCGAATCCGTCAAAAATACGTTCTAAAGACGGTAAATACCTGTAACGCCGGGCCAAAGGCCTTTTATTTTCAGTATCATATCTATGACCTCACGCACGGCGCCTCTGCCGCCGCGGGCCCTGCATCTATAGTGCGCGTAATCGTGTATATCTTCGCGGGCATTTGACACGGCGCAGGACAATCCCGCCCGCTTTAAGACAGGTATATCAATTAGATCGTCTCCGATAAAACATACCTGATCGTCACGCAATCCAAACTCATTTTTGATCTTATCATAAAAACAAAGTTTGTCTTTTGCGTTTTGGAACACCCTGTCTATATTCAAGGTATCGGCCCTGCGGGCTACAGCCTTGGAATCCCCTGCTGTAATTATGGCGCTCTTTAACCCGGCCTTGTGCCATAGCATGATACCGAAACCGTCATGGACATCAAAGGCCTTTATCTCTTTGCCGGAATCAGATATTATCATAGAGCCGGGTGTAAGGACACCGTCAACATCCATTAAAAGCATTTTAATCTTTTTAGCGCGGCACTTAATATCCTGCACGGTATTGACAAAAGCCTTTTTCTTTTCGCGGGATAGATTGATACCCATAATAATCCTCCAGGCCCCCGGATCAGACAAGCCCGGCCCTTAAAAGGTCCTGCACGTCCACAAGCCCTACCGGTTTGTAATCCCTGTCAACGACAGGTATCTCGTCTATCTTTTTTCTTCTAAGCAGATTCAGCGCCTCAACAGCCATACTTCCTTTTTTTATCACGGCGGGGTTTTTAGTCATGACCAGCCTGACCATCTTCTCGGTAACATAAGGGTCTTTTTCAAGGTTTCTTCTCAAGTCACCGTCCGTGAATATGCCTGTCAGCCTGCCGCTTTTATCAACTACGGTAGCGCTGCCCGCGCGGGCCTTTGTTATGGCATAGAGCACCTTTTTAAGCGGCGCGTCCTCTCTTGCAACGGTAAAGGCGTCATCTTTTCTCATCACATCCTCTACCTTAAGCCACAGCTTCTTGCCAAGACTGCCGCCTGGATGATAAAACGCGAAGTCTTCCGCCCTAAAACCCCTTACCTTGAGCAGGGCAACGCATAAGGCGTCTCCCATAGCAAGCATTGCCGTTGTGCTTGCGGTGGGAGCCAACCCCAAAGGGCATGCCTCTTTTCTCACAGAAACATTAAGTACAATATCGCTAAAAACAGCTAACGTTGAGCGCGTATTGCCGGTCAAGCTTATAAGTTTAGCCCCGATTTTTTTTATCACCGGAAGCAGTTTCTTGATCTCATCCGTCTCACCGCTATTGGAGAGAGCTATTATCACATCGTCCTCGGTAACACGGCCTAAGTCGCCATGGACGGCCTCGGCAGGGTGCAGGAACAGGCTTGGTGTCCCCGTGGATGAAAGTGTCGCCGATATTTTTCTACCTATGATACCGGGCTTGCCCATGCCGGTAACAATGACCCTGGCCTTGGTTTTCAATATAAGGCTTACGGCTTTGTTGAAATCAGATGATACATTAGGGACCAATGCCTTTATGGCATCTGATTCTATCTTCAACACCTGCCGGCCGATGAGCGCGGGGTCTAATTTATCAATTCGTATGTTTTTTTTCGGTTTCATCCTATTACCGTCCTTACGGCTTCGCGTTCTTTATCTTTTATGTTTGATAACAATTCATCCTGACCGATCAGGTTCTTCCTGTAAAGGTCAATAAGCGACTGGTCCATTGATTGCATACCGTATTTAGCATTTGTCTCAATCACGTTTTGCAGGTGGTGGGTATTGCCTTCCCGTATAAGGTTTTTTACCGCGGGTATGCCGAGCATGACTTCACAAGCTACTATCATACCGTTGCCGTGCAATTTCTGGACAAGCCTTTGGGATATGACCCCGCTTATGGTTGAAGCGAGCTGTACCCTTATCTGCTGCTGCTGACGCCACGGGAAAACATCAATTATCCTGTTTATCGTTTCAACCGCGTCAATAGTATGCAGTGTGGCCAGCACCAGCTGTCCTGTCTCGGATGCCGTAATCGCCGTGGATATGGTCTCAAGGTCGCGCATCTCGCCAACCAATATTATATCCGGGTTCTGCCTGACAACATGAAACAGAGCGGCCTGGAAAGAATCCGAATCAATCAATATTTCTCTCTGTTCTATAACAGCCTTCTTATGTTCATGGATAAACTCAATAGGGTCCTCTATAGTAATAACGTGGCACTCTCTCTGGGAGTTAATGTAGTTGATCATGCTCGCTAAGGTTGTGGTCTTGCCGCTTCCGGATTGCCCTGTCACAAGCACCAATCCGCTCCTTAAGTTGCAAAGCCTGGTTATCACGTCTTTGGGCAGTATCAGATCGTCAAAAGACGGTATGCCAAGCGGTATAATCCTTATAGCCGCCGCTATACTGCCTCTCTGCTGGTGCACGTTTATCCTGAAACGCGCCAGGCCGCTGGCGGCAAATGATATGTCTATGTCACGGCACTTCTTATACTGCTCCTTTTGCCTGTCATCCATAATGGAGAATATAAGCCTCTCGGATTCTTTCGGGGCCAAAGGGGCAAAATCGGTCTTCTTTAAATTTCCGTTTATCCTTAAAATAGGCGGGGTGCCCACCACAAGCAAAAGGTCAGAGGCATTGGCATCTTTGGCCATACGTAAGAGATCTATTATTTCCATAATAAGCTCCTGTCTTGCGGGATTTTTTACTAAACACCTTTTCCCGTCCCACCGGCATAAAGGTATTCTCCGCGCTCTTATAAACGCGCGCCTTTAACGCGCAAGTAACCTCACGGATAGGCCCGCGGCGGCGTATTTTTTAAGAATTAATTTTATGGATAACAACCTTGTTGCGGCCGCCTGCCTTGGCTTCATATAAGGCATTGTCAGCATACCTTATCAAGAGTTCCTTCGTCGTAGTATCATTGACAGACGGTATATAAGCAGACACACCCGCGCTCAAAGTAATTTTCAATTCATGCGATTCATAATTAAACAAAGTGCCTTCAAAAAGCTTTCTGATCCTATCCGCTATCTTATAGGAGGCCTCCGCGTCCCTGCCGGGCAATATGGCTACAAACTCCTCTCCGCCGTATCTGGCCACTATATCAGTGCCTCGTAATTCTGCCGTCAACATTGAGGCAACTTTTTTGAGCACAAAATCCCCGGCCTGATGGCCGTAAGTATCGTTAAATTTTTTGAAAAAATCTATGTCCATCATTATAAAACCAAGCGGATCCCTTTCCCGCTTAGCCACCGACAATAAGTGATTCATGTAGTTTTGAAAATACTGATGATTATACAACCAGGTAAGGCTGTCTCTTACAGACTGCTCCCTTATTTTATCAACAAGCTCCGTGTTGGTAAGCGCTATACCGCCGAAATTGGCAAGGGTTGACAAAAGGCGCATTACCTGTTCATGGGTCAAATCCGGATTGGCGGTGCCGACGCATATGGATGCTAAGGTTTTTGAATTATACACAATAGGCTGACAAAAATTGGCCTTAAGCTTATCTCCGTCAACGATGTGGGCCTTTGTGTAATCCTGGGCCAGGGTCTTTCGTGAAACGAATATGCCCTGTTCAGAGGCATAACCTATAAGCCCTGATTTTTCGTCCGCCTTTAAATCGTAACCCTCAATTTCTTCTTTTTTATAACCCACCGAATCAATATACACGAGCTTTTGGGTCTTTTCATCCACCTTAAATATAACACACTTTTGAGAACCCAAAAGGTCTATGGCCTTACGCAACAATACCCTTAAAAGTTCGTCTGTGCGCAGGACAGAACTTATTTGTTTCGCAGTATCGGACATTGTGATTATAAAAGACTCAAGCCTTAAGAGTTCGTCGTTGGATTCCGTCTTAAGCTGTTTTATGGCCTCTCGTTCCACGTCAAGCTCCTGTTGAAGCCGCTGGAGATATTTTCTTAGCACATCATTCTGCCCCTTATAATCAATGACAGACTGCATGAGATAGACCAGCGCGACCGCCAGCAAAATAAAAATACCTATGTGCCAGGCAAGCCTGGCGGCATCCAGTCCGGGTTTTCCGTTAATAAAGCCGGTAAATGAGGCCTCATTGACAACGTAAACCCACGCCAGTAATACGCATAAAGACACTATAACAACGATCCTGTATATCCAGTTTTCTTCAAACATCGCCGAGCGCCTCTCTTATTGCCTTCAATTTTTGTAACAATTCGCCAAGGTCCTTTATGGCAACCATATTAGGGCCGTCTGAAAGGGCCTTGCCGGGGTCTTTATGGGTCTCTATAAAGATGCCGTCTATGCCTACAGCTACCGATGCCATGGCAAGATACGAAACAAACTCTTTCTGCCCGCCCGAAGAGCGCCCTTGGCCTGAAGGTAATTGCACGCTATGTGTGGCATCATATATGACAGGATAACCCATGCCGCGCATAATAGGCAAAGACCTCATATCACTGACCAGATTATTATAACCAAAGCTGGTCCCTCTTTCCGTCAGTAGTATATCTCTTCCGCCGGCGTCTTTGATCTTTTCCAGCACATTTTGCATGTCCCAAGGCGCCATAAACTGGCCCTTTTTAACATTAACCGGCCTGCCTGTCCTTGCCGCGGCGGTCAACAAATCCGTCTGCCTGCAAAGAAAAGCCGGTATCTGTATTATATCCAGGACACAAGCCGACTCCTCTATCTCCTGCCTGCAATGGACATCACTGGTGACAATAAGCCCAAGGCTTTTTTTAATCTTTTTCAGTATAGCAAGGCCTTTTGAAATCCCGGGCCCGCGAAAAGATCTGCCCGACGACCTGTTTGCTTTGTCATAACTGCTTTTGTATATCAAAGGCAGTTTAAGGTTGTCCGTTATTTTCAAAAGCCTTTCAGCGTGATAAAAAGCCTGCCTCTCATTCTCAATAACGCACGGACCGGCCATTAATACAAGAGCTCTGCCGCGGCCTATTTCAATATTGCCTGCCTTGACAATATGATTTTTCACGATAAAGACTGCTCCTCGGGCCTGTCAATCATTGTTTTCGCCCGTTCAAGGTCTTCCGGGGTATCAACACCAACGGTATCATAACCGGTCTCAATCATCATTATTCTGTAACCGTTTTCAAGGGCCCTTAACTGCTCAAGTTTTTCGTATTGCTCAAGAAAGGACTGCGGCAGATTGGCAAAGGTAAATAAAAAATCCTTTGTATAGGCATATAAGCCGATATGCTTATAAAACCTCTCTTCCTTAAGGGCATTGTCATCAGCCCTTAATATATCACGTTTTTTCTTATCCCTTATAAAAGGTATGGGGCTTCTTGAAAAATACAAGGCAAAATTATTCTTGTCAACCGCGACCTTTACCACATTAGGATTTTCAAAGTCCGAAAAATGCAATATCTTTTTCATAAGACTGGCCATGACTATACCCTTGTCCCCGCGCATGGCGTCAACCAGATTGTCTATCATTGAATGATGCAGGAGAGGCTCATCTGCCTGTATATTAACCACTATATCAACGTCAAGGGGATTGACTATCTCTCTAAGCCTGTCTGTGCCCGAAGGATGGGATTTTGATGTGAAAATCGCCTTTCCGCCAAAGCTCTCAACTACCTCTATAATTCTGTCGTCATCAGCGGCCACTATAAGATCGTCAAGAGAATGGGCCTTCTTCGCCCTTTCCCAGACATGCTGTATCATGGTTTTGCCTCCAATATCGGCCATGACCTTTCCCTCAAACCTGCTGGCTCCATATCTGGCTGGTATTATGCCTACACTTGTCATATATTACTCCTCAATAATCCGGGTTCAAAATACCGTCCGGGCTTTTCTCTAATGCCTTTATCCGGCCTGATTTTACGCAAATACGATTTTAACTCGCGCGTGTCACATATACCTATGCCAAGTTTGCCGACAACAACTCCTGCCGCCGCATTGGCTATATAGGAAGCCTCTTCCATGTCCGCGCCAGCGGACAGCGCGAGGGTAAACACGCTGATAACAGTGTCTCCGGCTCCTGAAACGTCATAAACCTCACGGGCGGCGGTAGGGATACACATGCAGGGCATGTTTTTGCGAAACAATGCCATGCCGTCTTCGCCGAGTGTGATCAAGACCGATTCGGACTTTAGTATTTTCAACAAGGCATTACCCGCCTTCTGTAGTGACCGCGCGTCTTTTATCTTAACGCCTGTCGCATTTTCCGCTTCACTGCGGTTAGGCGTAATAGATGTAATGCCGGTATACAAATTAAAATGCTCTTCTTTTGGGTCAACCGTGATGATCTTCTTGTGCCGCCTCGCCAGGCAGACAAGTTCCTTTATCAAGCATGGGCTCACGACGCCTTTTCCGTAATCCTCAATGACAATAGCGTTAACACTGTTTATTTTGGATCTTATATACGATATCATAGTGTTTATGGTACCCTTGTCCACCGCTATATCTGATTCTTTATCTATACGCACAACCTGCTGATGATGGGCTATGATCCTTGTCTTGTGAATGGTGGGCCTGTTCCTGTCAAGAACAACACCGTCTGCCTTGATGCCGTTTTTGGCAAGCTCTGAAACAAGTATCCTGCCCGGTTCGTCATCGCCTATTACGCCGCATATATGCGCTTCGGCGCCTAAACAGCGTATATTATTGGCAACATTGGAAGCGCCTCCGGGCATAAAAGATTCAGATTTGGCCCAAACCACAGGGACAGGCGCTTCAGGAGATATTCGGGAAACAGTACCCCATATAAACCTGTCCAGCATAATGTCACCGACAATAAGGATAGATGATGCCGGCATACGCGATATAATTTTATAAAATTTTTTTAGTTTTTTACTATACATAATAACCCGATATACTATGTTTTTTAACTCGTTAAATGTAATAATTATAACAAGTATATATAAACGTGTCAATGGGTTTAATAAGGTCATAGGGTATGCGGATTATAAAAGCCCCGCGGAGGCGATGGCCTTAAAAACATCATCTACACTGACGGACAATAAACACGCGAAATTCCTTTTGCAGTCGTGCGCAAGGCATGCCTGTCCGCAGCCTGCGTCTTTATGCATAACTATGTCTCTGGGCCCTAAAGGCCCCCACCTTAACGGGCCGAGTCCGGACTGCGAACGGCCGAATATATCAACAACCGGAGTGCCTACAGCAACCGCTATATGGACAGGGCCGCTGTCATTAGATATGAATAAAACCGACTTTTTTATCAAGGCCGCCAGGCATCCTATGTCCAGACTGCCTGCAAATAATACCGGCGTATATTGCATAAACCTTTGAACAGACAGGGCACATGCCGAATCCGCAGCGGCCGCGCCGCTTACAATAACCACCTTCACGCCATAACTACGGACAAGGGCATCCGCAAGTCCGGCAAATCTCTCTGCCGGCCATATCTTGGACGGACAGCTCGCTCCGGGATGGATAACGACAAACCTGTCTTTGTCATTTATTCCCTCCGCTAATAATGCCTCCCGCGCTCGTTCGCCGGAAAAACCGTTTACATTAAAACAAAGCTCTTTTTCATCCGAATATATACCCACGGCCTTAAGCATGTCAATAGCATAATCCCTCTCATGTTTTAAACCAAGGTGCTTGGTGTTTTTTACGGCATTCGTAAGCAAAAACCTAAGTTTATTATCGTAACCTATCCTGCGGGGTATGCCTGCCAAAAACGCCGTTATATGCATCCTGTTCGTTGGGTTAAAAATCAGAGCCATGCCAAAACCCTTCCGCTTAAGCTCCATGGCAAACCTAAAACCGGCCAGCCATGACCTGTGCTTTGAGAGTTTATCATAAACAATAATCTCATCAAGGAAAGGATTTTCTCTGACGATGTCTTGAGTATACGGCCGGACTATCATGGCAATATGCGCGCCGGGATAGGCACAGCGCACAGCCTTGATGGCCGGCGTAGTAAGTATGAGGTCGCCTATCCTGTCCGTCCGGATAAGCAGTATCTTTTCGCGTTTTAGTTTTTGTCTTTGCAGCATATGTCGGGTTGTCCGGTTACGCCTTAGGCGAGTTTGCCGTCTGAAAGAAGCAAGTCCTCTGCCGCCTCAAATACATCGTCAACAGATATAGCATCCATGCACATGGCCGCGGGGCACAATTTATAACAAGGCAGGGCGCAATCATGCCATTTTCGCAAAACCCTATACCTTCCTGCGCCGTAAGGCCCTGTGATATCAGGACATGTCGGACCAAATAAGGCAATGACAGGGGCCTTTTGGCTTATTGCTATGTGCATGGGGCCTGTGTCGCCTGCGATAACCAGCCTTGAGTAACGCATGATACATGCAAGCTGTTTGAGTGTTGTCTTGCCGCAAATATCAATGGCGGATTTCCCGGCAGAGCCTGTTATCAGGCGGGCCAGAGGCACATCTTTTTGCGCTCCCGTAATAAGTATCTTAAGCTTATATGTTTCATGCAACTTTCGGCACAATGCGGAATACTTATCCGGCGGCCACCGCTTCTGGTCCCAATTTCCGCCCGGATTGACCACAAAATAATTTTCATTACGGTCAAGGCCGGCATCAAACATAACAGCAGCCGTGTCCCTGATAATATTATCCGGTATATGAAATTCGTAATCTTTATTATCACCGCTAATGCCCGCCTTTTTTAATATTTTCAAAAAATATTCAACCCTGTGCAAAGGCTTCTTGTCTTCCGCCACAGGATCGGTTAACAACCATGAACGCTTCCTGGTATAATAACCTAATCGGCGCGGTATGCCCGACAGACAGGCAATAAGAAGTTTACTCATTGACCGGTGAAAAGATATGACCGTGTCAAATTCCATCTTCCTTAATTCACGTATAAACAATATCTTTCTGAAAAAACCCGCGAAAATCGGCCTTTCATCAAACAGTATCAATTTGTCTATACAGGGATTATCTTCAAGCATCTGGGCGCATCTGGGATGCGCCATGACTACTATAAAGGCTGACGGGTATGTTTTTTTTAATGCGCGCAGCGACGGGGTTGTAAACAATATATCGCCAAGCCAGTTAGGCTCTATAATAAGTATTCTCTTCATATCCATAAACACATCAGCGCCTTATAAGTTGTTCATAGACTTCTATGACCTTATCCCTCATAATGTCAAGGGTAAAATCCCTAAGCACTGCCTGCCTTGAAGCAATACCCATCCTGCGGGCCATGTCAGGGTCTGATATAATCTGCGCGATGCCTTCCGCGAGCGCGCACTCATTCATGGCAGGCACCAACAGGCCGTTTATTCTATGTTTTATAAGCGTATATATGCCTCCCACATTTGAAGCTATAACAGGCAGGCGCATTGCCATTGCCTCCAATATTGAAAGCCCTAATCCCTCCTGCAGAGACGGGTGGCAAAATATATCTATAACAGAAAGAGGTATAGTCGTATCTTTACATGAGGGATAAAAAAACGTTTTTGACGATACGCCCAGATCGGAAGCCAAAGATACCAAGCTGTTTTTATACCCGCGGGCGCCATCCCCTATTATCAGTAATTGGGCATCTGGTATCATCTGCAAAAGTTTCGCGAAAGCGCCTATCAAATACTTATGGCCTTTTACCTTTGACAGCCGGGAAACAATTCCTACAACAGGCCCGGGGCCCAGGCAGTATTGCTTCCTAATAAGCCCTTTGTCAGCAGCAGACACATCAGGATTGAATCTTCTCGGGTCAATGCCGTTATGGATAGTGCTGATACGCTCTTTAGGAACTTTGAGGTCGCAGACCAAATGCTGTCTTACTGCTTCACTTACGGCTATTGTGCGTTCGCCCCAGCAGGGCAGAATATGCCTAAACCATTTCATCTTGAAAAAACCGTGGCATGTTGAAACAAAACCGGCCCCTGTTTTGCGGCACAAGAAATAAGCTATAACCTGGCTTACCCTGGTCTGGGCATGGACAATATCAATGCCGCGCTCTTTTACTAATGATGAAAGCCTGGCAACACTGATAAGCGTGTGGAATCCTATGTCAGAACTCGTATTAACCGGTATAGTAATGTGTTCTATGCCGGCCCTTTCAAGCTCATGGGCGAGGCTTCCCCCGCTTGAGGCAACCACAACCTCAATGCCCGCCTCTTTTAAGGCGGATGAAAGAGACAATGTGTATACTCCTATGCCGCCTAAGTCAAGATGCGTTGTCACTATCAATATTTTCATATACTATTTCTCCAATATATCTTTTACGGCCGCGTATACTTCTTCGGGCATTATGCCCTTCATGCAGTCCATGCGGCGGCATTTGCATTTATAACAAGGCGAGCATTTGGGTTTTTTGTATATAAACCTGCTCTTACCACTGTCAATGGCAGTATGCTGGAAATGCCTCTTAGGATCAGTAGGCCCGAACAAAGCGATAAAAGGAACGCCGCACATGCCGGCTATATGCATAGGCGCGGAGTCGCCTGATATAAAAACATCGCATCTTTTTATGAATGACACTAACTGCATTATATTGGTCCTTCCGGTTATGTCAAAGGGCTTGCTCTTTGAAAGCGCGGCGATCTTTTTTGCCTGGGCCGAATCATCTTTGAGGCCTGTTATAAATACTCTTATATTATCGGCGGCAAGCAGGTCGGAAAGTTTTGCTATGTTTTCCGCGCCCCATCTCTTTGTCTGCCATCTGCCGCTGGCGGCAAAATTAACGCCTACTATCTTCTGGCCAGGGCCTATCCAGCTTTCCCTTATCAGCTCATCGGCATAAGCAGATTCTTTATCAGTAATAGGGAGAGTATCGGATTCTGGGATGGAATCTATGCCCAGCTTTTCAAGCAATCTGAATTGGTGGCTTACAGGTGACAATATATCCCGCGCGCCGTCAATAGCTTCGTTCATGAGAAAATCCAGCTTCCCGCTCTTGTATCCCAGGCGCCGGCGGGCGCAAGATAAAAAAGACAATAAATGGCTCTTTTTATTGTTCTGCAGATCGCATACCAGGTCGGGGGCAAACCTCCTTAACTCGGAAGCGGCCTCAAGCAGGCCCGGCAATCCTTGCCTAAAGCGGAGATTTTTCGCGACGAAGAATTCATCCATATAACAATATCTGCCTGCTATTTCAATGCCCTGCCTGCTTGTAAAAAGTGCTATTTCAGCTTCGGGGAATTTCAACCTAAGCGCCTTTAAAGATGCCAGAGACAGTATTATGTCACCTAAAGCACTCCATTTGATAACCAGTATTTTAAATGATCTTTTCGCCTCCTTATAGACCTTCATCGTGGCATCATACATGCCTTCAAGCGTAAAATGCTTTTCAACATAATCCCTGGCGGATTCGGAAAGTTTATTTTGAAGGGACTTGTCTTTTATGACACTAAGAATGGCATCAGCCAGCCCGCTGTAATCCCTCGGATTTACCAAAATACCGTTATTGTTTTCCTTTATTATGTCAACAATGCCTCCTATCCTGCTGGCGATAACAGGCACACCCGAAGCCTGCGCCTCAATTATAACACGGCCGAAAGTTTCCTCGCCGACAGAGGGGACTATCAACAGGTCAATGTCTTTGAGCCTCTGCGCCACATTATCGCAATCTCCCGCAAACTCCACATAAGCGCCCAGCGACAAGCGTTTTACAAGCGACTCAAGCTCCTGTTTGTATTTGGGTTTTGACGCGGCCGGCGCGCCGATAATATATAATTTCACATGAGGAATAAGCCTTGCGACCTTTGACATAGCCCTTATAAGATATATGTGGCCTTTTATCGGGGTGATACGGCCTATAATCGCTATGGCAAATTCCTTTTTATTTTTCTTACCCGATAAGGAGTAAAATTCAAATCTATCCAGGTCAACGCCTCTGGGTATCAGCCTTATCCTCTGCAGGGGCACCTTAAAGTTCCGGATCATATGGCTGGCCACGACATTACTCGGCACTATGACAAACTTGCCCCAGCCCATTACCCTGCTTAGCAGATGCCTTGAATAATGGCCGTGGCAGGTGGTAATAAAAGGAATGCCAAGGGCCCTGGCGGCAAAAAAAGCTG
This sequence comes from Candidatus Omnitrophota bacterium, assembly GCA_028716165.1. NCBI lineage: Bacteria > Pseudomonadati > Candidatus Omnitrophota > Candidatus Omnitrophota bacterium. The sequence continues at coordinate 81,496 of JAQUQI010000003.1, read as the reverse complement.
AAAATGCCGGCACCCTGCTGCGGGCATGGACAATATCTATCCCTTCCCTGGAAATTATATCTTTTATCTTATCCACCATGGTTAATACGGTAAAGGGGGATTTTTCATGCACAGGCAGGCAATAGTGGATAATGCCGGTTGAGACAATCTCATTAAGCATCCTTCCGCCGTTTGAAATGATTACCGCTTTATGCCCATGTTTGACTAATTGTTTGGCAAGGTCTATCGTCCCTGTTTCAACCCCGCCGCTATTAAGCTCCGGTACAACTTGCAATATATTCATATAAATATTTCTTTCGTTTCAGATAAAGGATTCCGCGTCCGTTCAGATAATCGGCCTTGCTAAACCGCGTGCCATAGCCAAAAGCCCGCGCGCCTATTCATCGCTAAATCAGCCCTTCAAGGGCTTTTTTCACGCGACTGTCATCATCTACTATATTCTGCCTAAGGCCAAGCTCAAGCGCCTTTATTACAGCATCGTAAACGTCCTTGTATCCTGCTGTCTGTATATAACCTGCTTTTTCCAGACCGGACAAAAACCTATTATGCCTTTTACTGCGGTAATCACCCTGCCTGAAGACAATGCTATATCCGCGCGATGAAGCGGCCTCTGATACCATGGAAACCGATTCCTCTGAAACAAGCAGGATATCCGACAAAGCCAGTATGGATTCTACAGCAAGCGGCGGATTGTATTCATTTGCTATCACCAATAGCTTGCATACCGCCGGCGCAGAAAGCCTTTTCTTAAGATAATCGCTTATATGGGCCGGAGTCCTTCTTGATGTAGAGACAAATAAATCCATATTCCGTTCGGAGCATATCCTGACAGCAGACTCTATAATCTCACTTACCTTGTTAATATCCATAACAAAATTTTTAGTGTCCCCTCCCATAAGGACACCTATGGACCCTTTACTGCCGGTATCCGGGGTAAAGAGCTTACGGCTTTGGCATAAAGACAATTTGTCTTTTCTTATTATGCTCAAGGCCGCGTCCGTTACCACGACATTTTTCCCTGGCCTTAGGCCGTCATGCCTGGGAGCTATTACAAGGTCAAAATATCTTACCGCGGCGGAAGCTGGCTTCATTACGGCGATAGACTTGGCATTATTCTCCCTGCCAAAAAGCAGATTGACTGACGCTGTAGAGGACCCGCACGATATGTATATATCAGCATAGCTTTTTATAAGCCGCTCATAAGAGGCCTCTTTTAACGCGGCTCTGGCACACCTCATGCACCCCTGGCAAAAGATGCTGGAAAAATTAGCCAGGGCGGAAAGCATATGCTTTCGCGTGCCGTTTTTAAATTCTACGTCAATGATATCCACCCTTATGCCGTCGGGATCATATCCTCTCTCCTGCCATATACACCTTATAATTTCTGCCACCTTCTGCGACTGTTTTAGATGCCCCGTTTTTTTATCATTAAGAACGATAACTTTACGCACAGTAGTTGACTTCCAGCGCCTATGCTGCCATAACCACTGATCCGGATAGGCGCTTATCATATCTTCAAGCACGGCCGCGTATTGAACCATGGCATCCGCTATAGCCTCCTCGTCAGGCAAATGGCTTTTCAGGCAAAGAGCCGGAAAAAGTTTAAACTTTACATAGGGGCCTTTTTGTCTTATCGCAAAACCAGGCACTATACCCGCGCCTGACCTTAGAGCTATCTCCACAACCCCCCTGTGCCATGAAGCAGGCCTTTTAAACAGATCCGTGAATATACCCTTTTTTCCGGCATCCTGGTCAACAAGCATGCCTACTATGCCGTTAGAACGCAATGTTCTCAAGGCCTCTTTTATCGCGGGGCCTTTTATAAGTATCCTGCAACCATGTGACTGCCTGTAGCTATTAAGCAAATTGTCAAGAATATAAGGTTTTTGCTGTCTTGCTATACCCTTATAGCACAGCCCTTTATAAGGCAATGCCGCGTGGGATATCTCCCATGTACCGAAATGCGCCGTAAGGAATATCAGGCCTTTACCGCGGGCAAGGACATCTTGAGCTATGCCAAAATTTTCAAATGTTATATAACGCTCTATGTAAGAGTCATCTATGCCGGGCAGGAGGAAGACCTCCATCATGCCCTGGCCTATATTGGCATACGTATTCTTTAGAATTTTCTTGATCTGGCGCGGGCCATATCTATGGCCAAGCGCGGCCTTAAGATTGGCATAAGAAATCCTGTAACGCTTGGTATTGATAAACATTGAGCATATGCCCAGCATTCTGGCAATAGCTATTGAAAGGCCCAGAGGCATGGCCCTAAAAAATAAGGCAAACCCCTTAGCTATGAAATAAAGCAGATAACCGCCCATAGAAAACCTCTTCTTCGGTTATTTTCAACTCCACCCTTAATACCGTAAACTCTATGCCGCCTATGCCGGGCTTTGCCGTCAATGGGGCCAATTTTACCCAATCCTTTTCCGTTGTTAAAACAATATCAACACCGCGTCTTTTTGATGCCTGCAAGATCCTGTCAACATCACAGCCGGTATATAAGTGATGGTCAATATAAGAGAAAGAATCAACACATGTGGCACCGAGATTTTCCACTGTTTTCACAAAAGACCGGTTATCGGCCAATGCCGAAACGCAGATAACCTGTTTACCTTTTATATATTCAAGGCCTTTTTCCCGGATGCCGGATATTTTTAAAGACACAGGTACATGCCTTGCGTAAAATATCAAAGCGCCGTTTGATGCGGCCCGAACGAAGCGGCTTATGCGGGAAAGTTGTTTATCCGTGACAAGGTCTGCCTTTGTCAAAACTATGATATCGGCGCGTTTAAGCGCGCTTATAGGCTCTCGCAGGCTTCCGGCAGGTATAAGCCGGCTATTTCCAAAAGGCGATACCGCGCTGACAGTAACTATATCAATGTCTCTTGATATACCAAGATGCTGAAAACCATCATCCAGAATAAAAACGCCGGCATGGGCCGTTTTAAGATAATTTAAGGCATTGCGCAGCCTGCGCTTTCCGCTTAATACAAACACGTTTGGAAAACGCGAGGACACCATTTTGTCTTCATCATTTCCGTAACCGCGTGTCAATAATACCGGAGATAAGCGCGCGGCATTAAGCCATAAGAGTATTGCCTCAACAAGCGGCGTCTTGCCCGTACCGCCCCAGGTAATATTACCGACGCTTATGACCGGAACAGGCAGTTTTTTACAACAGAACACCCCGCTCTTATACAAAAAGAACCTTACTTTTGCCGCAAGAAAAAATAACAATGAGGCAAATAAGAGAAAAGGCCTTAAAATAGGCCCAAACGCGACACGTCTTTCGCCTGTAATCAAATTATGAAAATATCGCTTCATGTTCTATAATACGCAATGTCCTTTGCGCGGCGCCCGTATTTGATTTTACCACAAGAGCCGCTTTTTGGCCAAGCCTTTCGGCCCGGGTTTCATCCTTTAACAGGCCTTCCATAATCCTTTCCAGAGAACTTCCGTCTTTGGCAATCACGACAGCCTCTTTTTCTAAAAACACAGCGACCATATCGCGAAAATTAAAGGTATGCGGGCCCAATATTATAGGCTTAGATAGGGCCGCGGGCTCTACTATATTATGGCCTCCGCGACGGACCAGGCTTCCGCCTACAAAAACCATATAGGCGATACCATAGATAGAACTAAGAATACCAATAACATCAACAACCACTACCTGGCCGGACGAAACGCGTGCCCCTTTTTGCAGGCGCGAAAAAAACACAGGCTGACAGCCTAAGCGCCTTACAAGGCGCGCTATGTCCTGGCAGCGTTCAATATGCCTTGGAACGATAACAAGCTTTAAACCGGTATGGTTTTTTTTCAAATTCGCCCAGGCGTTTAATATTAACTCGTCCTCGCCTTGATGGGTACTGCCCGCGACTATTAATCTTTGGCCTGGCTCAATGTTTAGCGCTTCGGCCAAAGGCCCGGCGCATCCGCCTGAGGAAATACCGCCCTGAAAAACGCCGTCAAATTTCATATTGCCTGTTACTTTTATCTTTTCCGCCGGCGCGCCTAAAAATTTTATCCTTTCGGCATATTCTTGAGTCTGCATGCAGAATGCGCCCACGCGTTTTACGGCAGGCGACAATAAACTTCTTATAACACGGTATTTCTTAAAAGACTTATCCGATATCCTGCCATTAACCAGAAAAACCTTGACCTTCATTTTATGCGCGAACAATATCAGGTTAGGCCACAACTCCGTTTCCATGAGTATAAGCAAAACAGGCCTGACATAACCTAAGGCTTTCTTTACAATAAAACTAAGGTCAAACGGCAGGTATAGTGCAATGTCTTTATCAGGCAATATTTTTTTCGCGGCGCGGTAGCCTGTCTCCGTAACCACCGAAAGAACAACCCTGTATCCCGGGCGGTTTTCATGCAAGGCCTTTATCAGCGGTCCGGCGGCTAATACTTCGCCGACACTCACGGCATGGACCCATATGTTTTTTTTATCCGCAAGCAGGGCTTTTAGGCTTTTTGGATAAAAACCCAGCCTGATCAAAATACCCTCGCGTTTTCTTCTCTTTAAAAAAAATACCGGCAAATAAAAAAACAAAAAAAATATGAAAGCGATATCATACAATATATTCATAAAAAATCCTTACGCAGACAGACTAATACAAGCCAAGAGAAAGAGCGCCCGGCAAGGCTTGCGGCTAAGCCCTGGGATGCGCCTTTCTATAGGCCTCTTTCATCCTCTCCGTACTTACGTGCGTGTATATCTGTGTGGTAGACAGGCTGGCATGGCCTAAGAGTTCCTGGACAGACCTTAGGTCGGCCCCCCTATTCATAAGATGCGTCGCGAAAGAATGCCTTAGGGTGTGGGGCGATATCTTATTCTTCAGGCTTGTATTTTTTACGCAACGGTTTATTATCCGCCTGACAGACCTGTCGGTCAGGCGCGTGCCTCTGGAGTTTAAAAATAAAGCTCTGCTATTGGGCCTGCGCAGTCCGCTTGACACTTTCAAGTAAACCTTTATAACAGCTGATGCCTTTTCGCCGATGGGCACTATCCTTTCCTTTTTGCCTTTGCCATAAACTCTGATAACCCCGCCTATCAGGTCGCACTTATCGGTATCCATGCCAACGAGCTCCGATACCCTGACACCTGTGCTGTATAATGTCTCCAGTATAGCCTTGTCTCTTAGCTCATTCACGCCGCCTTTTATAACGCGGCTGTCAAGCAATTCGGCTACCTCATTTTCCTGCATAAAGTCCGGGAGTTTTTTATCTTTTTTAGGCGTTGATATGCCTGAAACGGGGTTTGTGCCGATAAGATTTTCTCTGACAAGAAACTTGAAAAAACTTCTTAAAGCGGATAATACCCTGGCTATTGACGCCTTGGATATATTTTCATTCTTCAACTGCGCGAGAAATTGCCTGACTGTAATATAGTCAACGCTGTCAACACGCCTACCGTTTATAAATCTCCTGAACCTGTCAAGGTCTAAACGGTAATTTAAAATCGTGTGCCTTGACGCCTCCCGTTCTATATCAAGATACCTTAAAAATTTATCAATATATCTCTGCATGAAGCCGGGTCATTCCTCTTTAGGCAGTTTCCTGCCAGTATAAGTGCAATCAGGATATTTAGAGCAACCGTAAAACGGCCCTCGCCTTGAAAAACGCTCAACAAGCTCTCCATCACAGCCCTGCTTGGGGCACTTAACGCCTGTAGGATACGGCTTTGTGTTCCGGCAGGCAGGATAATCCGAACAACTCAAAAACCTGCCTTTATTGTAGTGTTTTACCATCATAGGCTTGCCGCATTTGTCGCAAACCCGGTCAACGGTCTCAACAGTTACCAGCTCTATTTTGCCATCGTCTGTCTTTTTAGCGGGCATGGAATATTTGCACCGCGGGAATCCCGAGCATCCGAGAAAAGCCCCTCTTCTTGACCAGCGGAATATCATGGGCTTGCCGCAGAGCCGGCATTTGTATTCTGTGACTATTTTTTCTTTTTTCATGTCTTTCATGCCGGACTGGGCAAGAGAGAGGTCTTTTTCAAAAGGCGTGTAAAAATCAGATATGATCTTTACCCAGTCCGTTAAGCCCGCCTCAACCTTGTCTAATTGTTCTTCCATATAGGCCGTAAAGCTCACATTCAAGATATCGGGAAAATGTTTGACAAGAAGGCCTGTGACAACAGTGCCTACCTCTGTTGGATAAAAATAACCGGCCTTCCTCTCAACATAATGCCGGTCAACTATGGTCTGAATAGTCGGGGCATAAGTACTCGGCCTTCCGATACCTTTTTCTTCCAGTTCTTTTACAAGAGAGGCGTCTGAATAGCGGGCAGGGGGTTTTGTAAAATGCTGGGAAGGTATTAAATTTATCAGTTCAAGGATTTCTCCTTTGGATAAAGGCGCATTGTAAATGGACGGGTCCTTATGGGCCTCGTCAAGTTTCAAAAAACCGTCAAAAACTATACTGCTAAAAGACGATCTGAAAATACATTCCTTGCCGTTAACGCTGTCTACAGCGCAAACGTCAACAGTGCGCACATTGAATATGGCGGAGGGCATCTGGCTCTGTAAAAATCTTTTCCAAATCATCTCATAGACCTTGTTCTGTTCCTGGTTCAGAAATTTTCTCACAAGGTCAGGGGACATGGCTATAGAGGTAGGGCGTATGGCCTCATGCGCATCCTGGGTTTTTTGGCCTGATTTTTTAAAATGAACGTAATGCTTGGGCAAATAATCTTTTCCGAAACGGCTCTTAATATACTCGGCGGCCTGCTGGCTGGCTTCTTGAGAAATATTAAGCGAGTCTGTCCTCATATACGTTATAAGGCCTGTCGCGTCCCCCTTTTCAAGTTCAAGGCCTTCATATAATTGCTGGGCGATACGCATAGTCTTGCTGGCTGAATAACGAAACTTATTAAAGGCATCCTGCTGCAAGGTGCTTGTAGTATACGGCGGCAGAGGTTTTCTTGTCTTTTTTTGTTCTTTCAATTCGCCTACCCTGAAAACACTTTTCAAAAGCCCTGACACAATACTGTCCGCGGCCTGTTTGTCTTTTACGCCGGGTTTTTTACCGTCATAGCTGGCCAGCTTGGCGTTAAAGCTAATGTTATTTTCAGCAGACTGTTTTTTAAGCTCTGCCTCAAGCTCCCAATACTCTTCGGCCTTAAAAGCGTTGATAAGGGCCTCTCTCTCAACTATGAGCCGCAAGGCCACGGACTGGACCCTTCCCGCGCTTAATCCACGGCCGACTTTTTCCCATAATAAAGGCGACAGGTTATAACCAACTACTCTGTCAAGGACCCTGCGCGCCTGCTGGGCATTGACCTTATTTATATCTATATCGCGGGGGTTTTGAAAAGCATGTTCTATGGCAGGTTTTGTGATTTCATGGAATTCAACTCGCAATGACTTCTGTCCTTTGGATACCAGTTCCCGTTCCAGATGCCAGCTTATTGCCTCACCTTCCCGGTCAGGGTCTGTGGCAAGGTAAATAATGTCTTTACCCTTGGCTTTCGCCTTCAAATCCTGCATGAGCTTTTTTCTCGCGGGCAATACAACATATTTTGGCTTAAAATTATCTTTGACATCAACGCCCATGCCATTTGAAGGCAGGTCTATGACGTGGCCCATGGACGGCTCTATATCATATTTATCCCCTAAAAATTTGGCCAGGGTTTTTGATTTTGCCGGTGACTCTACAATTACAAGCGCTTTTTTCATCACTTATCCTTATATTGACTCGTTAGTTTTAATCGGTACAAAAGTATCCGACACGCGCCGCCTTACGCATTCATTACATCATTTTATCTTTCACAGGCCCTTTATCAGGGCAGGTCATCGGCATCTTTTCAAAAAATCCGCCCGGAAGGCTTTTGACAAGCCCCTTAATCTGCAAATGGAGCAGGGCAGACCGTGCCATGGGCTGGCTTATTCCGGAAAATTGCGCTATATCATCAATATAACAGGGCTGTTGCGGAATTGACGAATATATCTTTTTTTCCAAACCGTCAAGCCCTTCCGTATCATTTGTGGTTTTTTCTCCGTCGGAGAAATCAATTCCCGAAGCATTGATATCAAGCTCTTCTAATATATCGTCGGCCGTGTCAACAAGTTTAGCCCCTTGCTTGATAAGGGCATTACTGCCTCTTGATGAAAATCCATCCGCCATGCCCGGCACGGCAAATACATCCCTGCCTTGCTCAAGAGCAAAATCCGCTGTTATCAAAGCCCCGCTTTTCGCGCCTGCCTCAATGACAACCACAGCCCTGGACAGGCCGCTTATCAATCTGTTCCTGCGCGGAAAATTCTGTTTATAAGGGGGCATTGCCATAGGGAATTCGGAAACGAGCGCCCCATTGTCCGCGATATTTTGCGATAGTCCGGTATTCTGGGCCGGATATATCCTGCCAAGCCCGCTGCCAAGAACCGCCAATGTCCTGCCGCGGGCTTTCAAAGCAGCTTTATGGGCCGCTGTGTCTATGCCTCTGGCAAGCCCTGAAACAATTGTCACTTTTTTGCCGGCAAGCACCTGGGTTATTTTATCGGCCATGTTCATGCCATAACACGTGCATCTCCTTGAACCGACTATTGCCACGGACACCTCATCGCGATCACTGATGTCCCCCTTGACATACAATATAACAGGAGGGTCATAAATATTTTTCAGATTTTTCGGATAATTGCTGTCGCTTAAGGCGATTATATCAACTCCGGACCGTTTTGCCAGCTCTATTTCCGAGCCCGCGTCATATTGAGAACGCGCGCTCATTATGCCTCTGGCAACAGCAGGCCCGATACCCCCCACGCTTATAAGCTGGTCAAAAGAAGCCCTTAATACCGCCCCCGGTTCCCTGAATGCCTCCAGCAATGATTTCAGCCTGATACACCCGAGGTCTTTTACCATATTTAATAGTATAAGGTCTTTTTTGAAATTGTCCATGAGCGTATTATATTTTTAATACATTGAGTATTTCATTAACAACCTCATCAGGAGTAAGATCTGAAGTATCAATTGAGTAATCGGCCCTGTCGTAAAAACTGGCCCTGGCCGCAAGCAGTTCTTTTATGCTCTTAACAGGGTCAGGGGTATTGAGCAGGGGCCTTGAATTCCCGGACTTCGTCCTTTCGTATATTACTTCGGGCCTGGCCTTAAGGCATATAATCACGCCGCCTTGTTTAAGCCTTTTGACATTATCTTCGTCAATAACAACCCCTCCTCCGGCATCAATAATCATGCTTTTATTAACAGGCAAGGAATTTACAATATCTTTCTCAAGGCGCCTGAAATACTCTTCGCCATGCCGGCTAAAGATATCGGATATGGCCTGCCCGGCTTTTTTTTCTATCATCTCATCAAGTGAAATACGTTTTCTATTCAGCCTGCCAGCCAGAAGTTTTCCTGTTAAGGTCTTGCCTGTTCCCATAAATCCGACAAGCACTATATTCTTCATTTTCGTTTCCGGGATTTTACCGCAAAACACGATTTGGCCTGGCAGGCAAATCTTTGCCTGATCTCATCCATTGAATCCCCGCCTAATTTTTCCAACACAGCGCGCGCGATGACAAAACACATTACGTTTTCCGCGATAACCGAGGCGGCAGGCAAAGCGCAGACATCGGAACGCTGGATATCCGCCTTGCCCGGTTTTCCTGTTTTCATATTTACCGAAGATAAAGCGTTTATAAGGGTGGCTATAGGCTTCATGGCACAGCTTACCCTTATCGGCTCCCCGTTACTAATGCCGCCTTCAATACCGCCGGCATTATTTGTATTCCGGAGTATGGCCCCGCCGCGGGCCAGTCCGATCGCATCATGAAAACATGAACCCGGCAAGGCTGCCCCGTTAAAACCGGCCCCGATCTCAACGCCTTTGATAGCCTGAATAGACATAAGTTCAAAAGCTATAGCCGCGTCAAGCTTTCTATCGTAATGAACGTGGCTTCCCAGCCCCGGCATGACGTTTAATGCTATTACTTCAAAGCACCCCCCAAGTGTGTCTCCGCAGGCCTTGGCGCGGGAAATCCTCTCAAGCATAAGCGCCTCCGAAGCCTTGTCAGCGCAGTTAAGCGATGAGGCGGACGCCTTTTTTCTTATCAGAGCCAAATCCATGCCTTCTGTGTCGGCTTCTACATCAGCAAGAGACTTTATGTGGCTAAAAACATCAATTCCCAATTCCCTGAGAAAAGCCCTGCACACAGCGCCTGCCGCTGTCCTTGCCGACGTTTCTCTGGCGCTTGCCCGCTCAAGTATATCTCTTGCATCATCTAAGCCGTATTTGATCATGCCTGCTAAGTCCGCGTGCCCGGGCCTGGGATAGTTTACAGGAGGCAGGGTATCTATCTTAAAATCTTTATTCATTATAAGCAAAGCAATAGGACTGCCAATAGTAAAACCTTTTCTTATCCCGGACAATATTTCAACCCTGTCCGATTCTATTTTCATTCTATCGCCCCTGCCCGGGCCAAGCTGGCGGCGTTTAAGCTCATTATTAATTATATCGGGGTTCAATCTTAGTTTGGCGGGTATACCTTCTAAAACGGCTATCAAAGCCTTACCGTGTGACTCTCCTGCTGTCATATATCTCAACATATCTTCCTCCAATGCTTCCTATTTAAAATCCACAAGCCTGACGATACCTGTTATCTAAAAAATATCTTTACGTCAAAAAAGTTTTGCATATCCCGTATTTTAAAAATTATACGGAAATAAAAACCTTTCTATCCTTTCACCCCATAACATAACAATAAAGGCCGCCAGCGACAGATAAGGGCCATACGGTATTATATCCGCCTTCTTGCGCAGCTTTTCAATTATACCAATAACAGACCCGAAAAAAGGGGCTAAGAAAAATACGATAATAACGCCTTTCCATCCAAGGAAAGCGCCTATCATGGCAAGAAATTTAATATCCCCGCCGCCCATGGCATACTCTTCTCCTATGGCCTTTAGCTTTTTTTTAAATAAAATTGTTCCGAGCACGGCTATGGCATATATCAAAAGCCCGCCCAGCGCGATCCCTGTTAACGAGTTTAATAAAGCGTTGAACCTGTTCGCGGTTGAATGAAAACCGGGCAGGGCAAAGCTTAAAACAGGCCCCAAAATCATTCCGGCATACGTTATCTCATCAGGTATTATCTGATATTGCATGTCAATGAATGCCGATAATATCAGGGCGCAGGATAAAAGCATATAAACGGCGGTTGTGGTATTTACGCCGAGATATTTGGCCAATAAAGCGAAAACAGCTGATGTCAATAACTCTACGATAGGATATTTCAATGATATGCGGCCCGCGCAAAAACGGCATTTACCGCCGAGTACAATAAAACTAATAAGCGGAATATTGTCATACCACGCTATAGCATGATGGCATTTGACGCAATGCGAACGCGGCGCGATGACCGATTCGCCTAATGGCATTCTGTGAATGCACACGTTCAAAAAACTTCCTGCCATCAATCCTAAAACAGCCGCGATTAATATCATTTGCCCAACCTGGCCAATAACTCTTTTTTCATTAAAGAAACGGGCGCCTTTTGCCCTGTCCACAATTCAAATGCCAGTACGCCTTGATAAACCAGCATATTAATACCGCTTGAAGATTGTATAGACTTGGCCTGGCACAATTTTATAAGCCTTGTTCTTAACGGGGTATAGACTACGTCATATACCTTAAGCTTACTATGCAAGGCGCCTGCGTCAAGCGGCAGAGGATCATTATCATGCATTCCAAGAGGGGTGCAATTGACAAACAAAGAGCAGTCTCTGATAAAAAAAGGCGCGTCTTTTTGAGCGGAAAATATAATATCTATCCCGGGAAAATTTTGCCTGATATCCCTGGCCAATGCCATAGCCTTTGGCTTGATAATATCACAGACAATAATTTGCTTAGCCCAAGATCGCGCAAGGCCGAAGGCGACAGATCGGGCAACGCCGCCCGAGCCTGCCAGGAAAACGCGGCAACCCGACGGAGAAATGCCAAGGTCTTCTCTAAGGCTTTTGATAAAACCGCCGCAATCGGTATTATAACCTATCAGCTTTCCGTTTTTGTTAATGACCGTGTTAACAGCGCCTATAGCCTTGGCAAGCGTGTCTATCCTGTCAAGATAACTCATGCATTCGGATTTAAAAGGCAGTGTGACATTAAACCCCGATATGTCCATCCTCTTTAAGGCGGCGATAGCGGATTTTAACTTTTGTTTTTGCACCAGAAACGGCAGGTATGCGGCGTCTATCTTCAGTTTCGCAAAAGCGGCATTATGCATATACGGAGATAGACTATGCTCTACGGGGTTTCCTATTATTCCATAGAGCTTGTGAGAAAATCTTTTTGGCATATGAAAGATTATATGTTACAGGTTTTACCGGCAGTCTTTAAGCCTGCTTGGGTGTGCCCATGGTATCTTATCCATGGCGTTAAGATACGCTTTCACGCTTGCCTCAACAACATCAGTGGATGTGCCCCTGCCCGTAACAACCATATCTTTGACAGAAACTTTTATGGAGGCCTCTCCAAGAGCGTCCTTACCACTTGTGGCAGAACGTATGTTATAATCAATGAGCCTGCCCTTAAGGCCGGTTATAAGATCAACGGCCTTATAACACGCGTCTACAGGGCCGTCCCCTGAAGCGTCCGCCTTGTACCGCTTGCTTTTATACTCAAGACAAACTGTTGATTTGGGCATACGCCTGGTTCCGCCTTCTACGTAAAAATACGCCAGCTTAAAAACCTCATCTGCCGATAACATCTCGTATTCCATAATGGCCTTCAGGTCCTCATCGTATATGTTTTTCTTTTTATCGGCAAGCGCTTTGAACCTGTAAAAAGCCTTTTCCAGCTTAGCCCCCTTGAGATCAAAACCCATCTTCTTCAGCCTTGCCGAAAGGGCGTGCTTACCGGAATGTTTGCCAAGGACAAGTTTGGTTTCTCCAAAACCTATGTCTTTTGGCCGCATGATTTCATAGGTGCATCTTTTTTTAAGTATCCCGTCCTGATGTATGCCTGCCTCATGCGCAAAGGCGTTTGAACCTATTATGGCCTTGTTTGGCTGAACGATTATACCCGTAAGCCTGCTTACCATGCGCGATGTCTCATACAGATACCTCGTCTTTATGCCTGTCGTAGCGCGAAAAAAATCCCTGCGCGTTCTCATTGCCATTACTATCTCTTCAAGCGAAGCGTTACCGGCGCGTTCGCCTATTCCGTTTACGGTACACTCAACCTGCCTGGCGCCGTTTTTAACCGCTGATAAGGAATTGGCAACACCCAATCCCAGATCATTATGGCAATGCACGCTTATTACCGCCTTATTGATGTTCCTTACCCTTCTTGCTATATTATATATAAGCTGGCCATACTCATCAGGGATTGAATAACCGACCGTATCCGGAATATTGACAGTCCTGGCTCCGGCGTCTATTACCGCCTCTATTACTCTGAACAGGAAATCAGCCTCGGTGCGCGAAGCATCTTCGGGTGAAAATTGCACATCGCGGACATAGCCTGAAGCATACCTAACGGCCGACACCGCCTGCTTCAATATCTCGTCTTCGGCTTTTTTGAGCTTATACTGCATATGGATCTTGCTGGTAGCCAGAAAGACGTGAATACGCCCGGCTTTCGCGGGCCTTATGGCCTCAAAAGCCGCGTCAATGTCTTTCTTAAGCGCCCGGGCAAGAGCGCATACGCCGCAATTTTTGATCTTTTTGCTTACAAGCTTAACGGCTTCCAAATCATCCGGGGAGGCAATAGGAAAACCCGCCTCTATGATATCAACGCCGAGCCGCTGCAGCCCAAAGGCTATCTCAAGCTTTTCATTCTTCTGAAGGCTGGCGCCGGGCGATTGTTCTCCGTCTCTTAATGTGGTATCGTGTATTATTATACGTTTTCCCATTGGATTTTCTTTCTTTTTCCGGCCTGCCCGGCCGTTTTAATTATATTATTCCATCCAGGGCATAAGAGAACGCAGGTTTTTGCCGACCTCTTCTATCTTGTGGCCGGCGCCCGCGGCTTTCATTTTATTAAAATCAGGCCTGCCCTTTTTGTTTTCATCTATCCATTCCTTGGCAAATTTTCCTGATTTTATCTCTTCTAATATAACCTGCATTTCCTTACGGGTATTTTTGTTAACTATGCGCGGGCCCCGCGTATAATCACCATATTCGGCAGTATCTGACACCCTGCTTCTCATGCCTTGTATACCATACTGATAAATAAGGTCTGTTATAAGCTTGAGTTCATGCAGGCATTCAAAGTAAGCTATTTCAGGCTGATAACCGGCCTGAACAAGAGTATCAAAACCCGCTTTTACCAGTTCCGACACGCCTCCGCAAAGCACTGTCTGCTCCCCGAAAAGATCGGTTTCTGTCTCCTCGGCAAAAGTTGTTTCTATCACTCCCGCGCGCGCGCCGCCTATAGCCTTGGCATATGAAAGCGCTAATTTCAAGGCCCTGCCTGTCGTATCCTGATATATGGCAACAAGGCAGGGAACACCTTTACCTTCTTCATACATCCTGCGCACTAAAGCACCAGGCCCTTTAGGCGCGATCATAAACACGTCTACGTCGCTCGGAGGCACTATCTGCTTAAAATGAATGTTAAAGCCGTGTGAAAAAACAAGGGCATTGCCCGGCTCAAGATTTGATGCTATGGATTCCTTATATACGGCCGCCTGGACATGGTCCTGGGTCAGTATCTGTATAACATCCGCCTTCTTGGCCGCTTCATTAACCTTAACAGGCTTAAAACCGTCCTTTACAGCCTGTTCATAATTAGGCGTATTCTCAAGCTCGGATATGATAACATCTATGCCGCTGTCTCTTAGATTCAAGCTCTGCCCTCTGCCCTGTATACCATAACCGATTATAGCGACCTTCTTCTTCTTTAGTATATCAATGTCCGCATCCTTGTCATAATATATCTTTGCCATGCTATTTTCCCTCCTTAATTTTGTCTTTAACTTATGATCAAAGCTCCATTGCTATCCTGCCGGAGCGCACCATCTCTTTTATCTTACAGCCTTTGTTTCTAATCGCGCACAATAATTTATCTATCTCGTCCTGGGTACCCGTTATTTCAATAGTAATAATATCAGATGCTGATTTAACGACATCGGCCGAGGATTTCCTTATCAGTCCTAACACCGCGGGCCGGGCCTTCCTTTCCACGCCAATCTTGAATATTACAAGCTCTTTATCAATATGTTCTTTCCGCAGATAGTCTTTGACACGGATAACATCAATCAGCTTATTCAACTGCTTCTTGACCTGATCCAGTATTTTGTCATCTCCCTTGACAACTATCGTCATCCTTGAAACGCTGGGATCTTCCGTTTCGCCTACGGCAAGCGAGTTTATGTTAAAACCCCGGGCGCTGAAAAGTCCCGCCACGCGGGCAAGCACGCCGAATTTATTCTCCACTAAAACCGATATTACGTGTTTCATGTCAGATCCTTCATATCCTATGCGTTAAAGATTTCGCGGTATAAGCAAACGGCATTAAGCCATGCCGCCTATCATCCTGTTAATCGCTTCTCCCGATGGCACCATCGGAAAAACGTTTTCCTCGTTTCTAACGATAAAATCAAGGACAACCGTATTCTTCGTTTCAATCGCACGCTTTATCGCGTCCGCGACATCAGCTTTTTTGGTAACCCTTATGCCTACGGCGCCGTATGCCTGCGCCAGTTTGACAAAATCCGGACAGCCTGGCTGAAAACAGGTATGCGAATACCTCTTATTGTAGAACAGTTCCTGCCATTGCCTTACCATGCCAAGACAGCAATTGTTCAGTATGGCTATATTTACAGGGAGCTTATTAATAACAGCCGTGGCAAGTTCCTGTATGTTCATCTGTATGGAACCATCACCGGCAATATCAAATACCGTTTTCTCCGGGTAGGCTGTCTGCGCGCCTATCGCGGCAGGGAAACCGTAACCCATGGTACCCAGCCCCCCGCTTGATAAAAAAGAACGGGGTTTTGAATACTTATAAAATTGGGCCGCCCACATCTGGTTTTGCCCAACCTCTGTAGTGATAATAGCATCACCCTTGGTGGCCTCATATATCTGCTCAACAACATACTGGGGCTTTATATCATCACCGGAGTTATCATACCTTAGAGGATATTGTTTTTTCAACTGGGCTATCCTATCCATCCATTTTGACGTGTCACCTGCCTTAACAATCCTGTTAAGCGCCATTAGCACTTCTTTGGCGTCTCCGACAATAGGTATGTGGACATGGACATTTTTGCTGACGCTTGAAGGATCAATATCTATGTGAATAATCTTGGCCTTGGGGGCAAATTCATCCAGCTTACCCGTAACCCTATCATCAAATCTGGAGCCTACGGCAATAATAAGGTCGCTTTCTGTTATAGCGTGGTTGGCATACGCGCTTCCGTGCATACCAAGCATTTTCAGGGACAATGGGTTTGTCTCCGGAAAACAGCCCAGGCCCAGAAGTGTTGTGGTAACGGGTATTGAAGCCTTGCTGGCAAATTCCAAAAGCTCATTTTCGGCGCCTGATATTATTACGCCTCCTCCGGCATATATTATAGGCTTGCATGATTCATGTATCGCCTTGGCGGCTTTCTTCAACTGGCCCTGAAAACCTGCGCAAACAGGGTCATAACTTCTCATACTGATTTTTTCAGGATAATTGAATTCCGCCTCTGCGAACATAAGGTCAGCGGGCAGGTCAACCAAGACAGGTCCGGGTCTGCCGGTTCTGGCAACATAAAAAGCCTCTTTTATCGTAGGCGCCAGATCGTTTATATCCTTAACAAGATAATTATGCTTTGTAATAGGCCTGGTTATTCCCGTAATATCAGCCTCCTGAAAAGCGTCACTGCCTATAAGATTAGTCTTGACCTGCCCTGTCAATGCAACCATGGGAACTGAATCCATATAAGCCGTGGCAATGCCCGTAACAAGATTGGTCGCGCCGGGACCGGAAGTGGCCAAGCAAACGCCGACATTGCCTGTGGCGCGGGCATAACCGTCTGCGGCATGGGCAGCCGCCTGCTCATGCCTTGTCAGCATAAACTTCAAATCAGAATCGTAAAGAACATCAAATATAGGAAGGACAACGCCGCCGGGGTATCCAAACACAATACCGACTTTCTCTTTCTTTAACGATTCAACCAATATATTAGCGCCTTTTAATCTCATTTTATTGATAAGACCGCCCCTTTCGCGGCAGATTGGACAAAGCAGGCATAACGCGACAGATAGCCTTTTTTTATCTTGGGCGGCCTGGGCCTCCAGGCATCAATACGCTTTTGCATTTGCTGGCAAGATATTTTAAGCTCTATCTTTCTCTTCGGTATATCTATTGAAATAATATCATTATCCTGAACTACAGCTATCGGGCCTCCTGTAGCAGCTTCAGGCGATATATGCCCAATACACGGCCCCCTTGTACCGCCGGAAAATCGCCCGTCGGTAATTAAGGCCACTTCTTTTGACATCCCCATTCCGGCTATAGCGGCCGTAGGCGCAAGCATCTCCCGCATGCCAGGCCCGCCTTTGGGCCCCTCATATCTTATGACAATAATACTGCCGGGTTTGATCCTGCCTGACATTATAGCGCGCATGGCATCTTCTTCCGAATCAAAACAAACAGCCTTTCCGGTAAATTTCATGCCAGATTTATCTACAGCGCTTTGCTTGACAACACAGCCATCAGGGGCAATATTACCTTTTAACACAGCTATACCGCCTTCCTTGTGATACGCTTTTGGAAGAGGCCTGATTATATCGTTATCATAAATAGAAAAACCCTTTATATTTTCCTTAATACGCCTGCCTGTAACCGTTATATTATCCTTTATCTTAGACGACAATCTGCTCAATACGGCAGGTATGCCTCCCGCGTACTCAAGGTCCTCCATAAAATGTTCTCCGCCCGGCCTTATATTGCATATATGCGGCGTTTTTCTGCTTATCATATCAAGCTCATCAAGATCTAATTCAATACCTGCTTCACGAGCAATAGCCGGTATATGTAACATCGTGTTCGTTGAGCCGCCTAATGCCATATCAATCATAACAGCATTATATAAAGAAAACTTGTTGATGATCCTGCGTGCCGACAGCCCGCGCTGAACCAGCGAAACAACCTGCTGGCCGCTCGCATACCCTATACGTTTCTTTTTGGCGGAATTAACCAAAGCTGTAGCGCATCCGGGCATAGACATTCCAAGCGCCTCGGTTACGCAGGCCATGGTATTTGCCGTATAAAGCCCCTGACAGGAACCTGCTCCGGGGCATGAACACATCTCCAAGCCATCCAATTCGGCATCCGTTATCCGGCCTTTTTGCCTCTTTGCCATTGCCTCAAATGTGTCTCTTACAAAAGAACGCCTTTGCATCTTATACACACCAGACAACATGGGCCCGGCCGTCACAACAATGGCAGGTATATCAAGCCTGGCTGCCGCCATAATCATGCCCGGAGTAATTTTATCGCAGTTGGTTAAAAGAACGAGCCCGTCCAGCGCGTGCGCCATTGCCACGCTCTCAACAGAATCAGCTATCAATTCCCTTGACGCTAAAGAATAATGCATGCCTGCGTGGCCCATTGCTATACCGTCGCATATACCAGGTATGCCAAAAACAAAAGGCACGCCCCCTCCTGCGCATACTCCGTGTTCAATCTCACGCTCTAAAAGCCTCATATCAACGTGGCCTGGTATGAGATCCGTAAAACTGGAAGCAATACCTATAAAAGGCTTGTTTAGATTATTCTTGCTAAGGCCTGTGGCATACAATAAGGCCCTATGCGGAGTCCTTTCCAAACCTTTTTTTATCACAATGCTTCTCATTATCGTCCTTTCCTGTTTAAAAACATCCGTAAATTTAATGAAACGGTTTTTTACATAAATATAATATTAATACTGGTATCAAATTATAACAACAGGCACTTGATCTGTCAATTGTTTTTCTATCGCGTGTTTTTATGTAAAAACCTATCGCTTTAAACAAGGATACCGGGCCGGTATCCATAATATGCCTGCCAGGCCGAATAAAGGTAAAAAGCTGAGGCAACTGTCTCTAAAAACAGTCTGATACGGGGATAATTAAGGCGCTTTTTTAGAAACAAAGATTGCCTGCGATATCCATCAGGGGCTTGTTTTCGCGGGCAATATTTTGCTAAAGCACGCCCTTTGCGCGCAGAATGTCTTTTTTTATCTGCAGTCCAAGCAGTGCCTGATCCTTAAATTTTATTTCAGGCCTTAATTTTTTTATAAAACATATCTCTATATCCTTGCCGTAAATATTCCTGCGAAGGCCAAATATATGAGTTTCAACATTTGCCTCTTTCCCGTCAAAAGTCGGCCTTTGTCCGATATTAACGACCGATTTATATGTCTTAGTGCCAATAACGGTATAAGCCGCGTAAACGCCGCGCGGCGGAATAACCTCATGGTGCGGGTCAATGTTGGCGGTTCTAAAACCTATTTTCCTTCCCTTTTTACGCCCATGGATAACTGTACCCAGTACAGACACAGGCCTGTTGAGCAGTTTCGCGGCCTGTTTTATGTCTCCTCTTTCTATTAAACGGCGTATAATGCTTGAACTAATTATACGCTTTTTATGCCTTTTGGGAGAAACTATGCGCAGGCCAAACCCTAAGCGCGCCGCTATCTCTTTCAGGCCGTCATTACTGCCGGACCTTTCTTTACCAAGACAAAATCCCTCTCCGGCCACAAGGCTCCTCATACCAATCCCGTCTATCAATACCTGTTTTATAAAAACATCGCAGGGCATTTCTGCCATTACACGGTCAAACTTCAAAACCACGCATAAGCTTATGCCGGCATCGGAAAATAGTCTAAGCCTATGCTTAAGCGAACAAAGCATCAAGGCTTTTTTACGCCCTGAAAGAACATTGTCGGGATGAGGAAAAAACGTTACGACAACAGGCCGCAATCTTTTTTTACGAGACAAGTTTAATAAACAGCCCAGTATCTTCTTGTGCCCGCTATGAAAACCGTCAAAAACCCCTACCGCAACCGCGCTTGGTTTAGGTTCTTTATCCATGCCTCCCGGATAATAAAAAACCTTCATCAAACAGCCTCCAGGGTAAGGGCATCCTTGATACAAAACTGTCCCGAGCGTATCCTTCTTAAACTATCCATATAAGCCCCGCATCCCAGCTTTTTGCCTATGTCATGGCATAAAGTCCTTATATAGGTACCTTTTGAACAGATTATTCTGAATTCGGCGTTATCAGGCCCTGTTGAAATAATGTCTATGGCCTTTATTTCTATCTCAACAGGTTCTCTGTCCACGACAACCCCTTTTCTGGCCAGTTTATACAATCTCTCTCCTTTGTGATATTTCGCGGATATCATCGGAGGCGTCTGTTCCTGTTTGCCCTTAAAAGACATTATTGTATCGCGAACAAGCTGTGTTGTTACGCCTTTAATGCCGCAAACCTGGACAATATTACCCGTTCTGTCATGGGTATCTGTGGAACTGCCAAATATTATACGGCATATATATTCTTTTTCATCGCAAGAAAGCTTCGCGGAAAGTTTTGTCGCTTGATTCATTAATATTACAAGAACGCCTGTCGCCATCGGATCTAATGTCCCGCAATGGCCAACCTTGCGTATATTAAATTTTTTGCGCACGGCATCAACGACATCGTGCGACGTCATGCCCTCGGGCTTGTCTATTATAAGAATGTCTTTTGTTATCTGCATAGTTTTCTTTTCACAACAAACATAAACGGCAAAACATCCTGCAATAAAATCACCCTAATAAAAACTTTCTGCTTTTTGCAAGGACTGTCTTCTTTACCGCATCAAATTTGTCTTTTATAACGCATCCGCTGGCTGCGGCATGGCCCCCTCCTCCAAAATAGCCGGCAAGTTTGTTTACATCATAACCGTCGTTGGAGCGAAAACTAACCTTGACAACCCCCCCGGAGTCTTCTTTAAAGGCAATGGCTATTTTTACGCCTTTCATTGACCTGGGATAATTAACAAAGTCCTGCGCATCATCAATGCCGCAATGGTATTTATTGAGCATATCCTGCCTTACCTCCACCCACGCCAAGCCGGCCGGCTGATCCATATCAAGCGTTGCCAAGACAGATGCGAGCAGGCCCAGATAGCCCGCGCTGATGCCTTCATACACCTTCCGGTATATGTCAACAGGGCATATACCATACGATAAAAGCTCTGAAACTACTTTATGAGTAATAGCGGTAGTATTGGAATATTTAAACGAGCCCGTGTCCGTAAGAATTGCTATATACATATACAAAGCGGCATTTTTATTTATCGCCAGTCCGGTTTTTTTGAATAGATGATATACCTGTTCTCCTGAACACGACATGCGCGGGTCAACCCAATTTACCGTGCCATAATATTGATTACTTATATGGTGGTCTATATTAAGTATCGGAAGGGAAGGGTCTATGCCTGCTTTTGCGTTACCGAGCCTGTCAAGATCAGTGCAATCCAGCAGACAGGCTATATCATATCTGATACGGCGCGGGTCTTTTCTCGCTTTTATCAATGACTGGTTAGGCAAAAACTTATATACTTGCGGCATGTTTTCAGGAGCAAGTAAAACAACCTTTTTCCCGGCAGAACGCAAAAGCTCTGACATGGCAAGCATACTGCCTATAGCGTCTCCTTCCAGATTTTTATGCGATGCCACGGCAAAACATTTGTTCTTATTATCTTTTATAGCGGAAACAATACCCGAAAGACCCATCATCCTATCTCCTTTTCCCTGTGAAGCATATTAATAATATCGTCTATCCTTTTGGACTCGGCAGGCGGAACATCATGGATAAAAGTTATCCGGGGAATGAATTTAACCCTGATCCTTTTAGCAAGCAGGCTTCTTATAAAACCGCTTGAGGCCTTAAGGCCCTCTAATGTATCGCGCGCGCCGTCATCCGCGTTGATCACCGTAAAATACACTAAAGCCTGTCTGAAATCAGGCGACGTATCCACTTTTGTTATGGTGACAAAACCTATTCTGGGATCCCGCGTCTGCGTCTGTAGTATCGTGCTTATCTGATAACGTATCTCTTCATTCATCCTGTCTACTCGCGACATATTATTCTCCGGTTATCTGCTCTAGCCTCGCGGCCATTTCAGAATGCCTGCCCTCTCTTTGGAAAAGCGCGAGCTCTTTTTCAATCCTACGCTTGTTCAGCCTGCAAATCATGCCATCCCTGACCGCTTCCTTCATCAAGCGCAATGTATGATTATCTATGTTAAAACCGTATCTTTGTTCAAACCTGATGGCCCGAAATATCCTTGTCGGATCATCAATAAAACTTTTATCGTGCAGAACCCTTATAATGCCTTTTTCCAGGTCATCTGTTCCAGCAAAATAATCAATCTTTTCCGCGAACCTGCGCTTATTAAGAACAAGGGCCATGGCATTTATTGTAAAATCCCGCCTTTTAAGGTCAGCCCTTATGCCGGCAGGCCTGACTTCAGGGTAGCAGGCCGCTGTTTTATAATATTCTCTCCTGGCAGTCGCTATATCTATCCTGACCGGTAATGGCTCTGATGAGGCAATACTGTTTCTCGTTTTAGCCTCAAGAACCGCGGTGCCGAAACACTTGAATACGGCTAAAGAAGCGCCAAGCCTGTAAGCCAGTTCCCCGGCAAGCCCTATGCCGTCACCCTGAACAGCGATATCAATATCAAGGCTTTTTTTATTAAGCATAAGGTCCCTGACAAATCCGCCTACCGCGAACACGCCAAAACCACGCCTATCGCCTATATCGCCGGCCTCTTTTAAGATAACCTGTATAAAACCGGGCATTAATAATAATCTATCTTTAGCTTTCATAACCTGCTTGCGCGCATTATATACCGTCAGGGTCTGGGATGAAATTTGTGATGAATAGACTTCAGGCGCTCTTTGTTTATATGAGTATATATTTGGGTAGTTGATATATCGGCATGGCCCAGCATCTCCTGTACCACCCTCAAATCAGCTCCTCCCTCAAGCAGATGCGTGGCAAATGAATGCCTTAGAGTATGCGGCGTTATGTCTTTATTTATACCTGCCAATCTGGCGTATTTTTTTATCATTTTCCAGAAACTCTGTCTTGATATCTTTTTTCCAAGCCGTGATAAAAAAAGCGCCTCCGGCGAATTGGGTTTTTTCATATACTCCCTTGACCTGTCAATATACTTTCTGATAGCAGACTGGGCCTGGCTGCCGATAGGCACTATCCTTTCTTTGCTTCCTTTGCCGACGCATCTTAAAAAACCTGCGTCAAGATTCAAGTTGCCTATCTCAAGGTTTACCAGTTCCGATACCCTTAAACCGGTGGCATACATCAGCTCAAGGGCCGCCTTGTCTCTTAAACCGAGCCTGTCTCTTGTATTGGGTTTTTTTATAATATCCTCTATCTCGTCCGGGGAAAGCGTTTCCGGAAGATGCTTCCATAGCCTGGGTGAATCAAGGACACTTGTTATATCTTCTTTGACATACTTTTCCCTCAATAAAAAACGATGCAATACTTTTATGGCGACCAGGCGGCGCGATATGGAATTAGAAGAAAGCGCTTTATCTTTTTGGTATGCCATATAATCCATGACGTCGTTCCTGGCAACTTCATTCAGATGCAGGCGTTTTTTATTCGTCGTCAGAAAATCCGCGTATTTATAGAGATCACTTCTGTAAGCCGATATGGTATTACCGGAAAGCCCTCTCTCAACCACGAGATAATTCAGGAATTCTTCAATAAAATCTTTCATAGCCACGGGTTCGTCCTTTTTTCGCCGCCTATCGTAGTCTCCTCTCCGTGTCCGGGATAAACAATAGTAGCATCATCCAACAGGAACAACTTATCCCTGATTGAAGATTTAATCTCCTTATTACTGCCGTATGGCAAATCCGTTCTGCCTATGCCTTGAAAAAAAAGCGTGTCTCCGGTAAACACGACGCCGTCATGGTAAAGGGATATGCCCCCCGGAGTATGCCCGGGCGTATGGATGACCCTAATGCTGATATCAGAAACGTCTTCTATAATATCATTATCTTTCAACAGCCGCGAGGCCTTTGGAGAGCATTTCAGGGTTCCATAAAAAGGGGCCAGATTTAATAAAGGGTTGGTCAGGAAATTGGCGTCTCTTTCGTGGATATAAATAGGTAAGCCGAGCGCCGCATTGCCTCCTATATGATCTATATGGCCGTGGGTATTGACCACGCACTTGGGAACAAGGCCCTCTTTTTTCATAAAATCCCGTATCCTGTCCGCATCAGAGCCGGGATCTATGACAATAACCTCGCGTAGCTTCTTTGAACCGAATATGTAACAATTCGTGCCGACACTATCTATATAAATCTTATAAACCAGCTGATCCTGCCGAGGGCATTTAAACATAATTACGCCTGATCAGGTTTTATTAAATTTTTCATGCAATGATACGAAAAATTCCTGCTTATTGATCTATAATGCTTTGAAAGCCTTGATGAGAGCTCATTGCTGTTTGAATTAAGGTAATTAGGCTGTTCTATCTTTTTCGCCATCTCCTCCAGCTCCAGGATATAAGGCTGGAGTTTGGCCTTTTCCTCATCTACAAGCAGGCTTGCCATTTTTTTAATATCGGTAACAGCGTATCCCATTTGGCTCTTGACCCTTTTTATGCCGTCTTTGGCTTTTACCGACCTTATAAGTTCCGACTGCGAACTCCTCCAGAAAGAATAATTATTGGCGTATAACTGTTTATTGGTAAATTCCCGGGCATAATCATAAGGCTGTAATATCGGCCCCTGCTTGTCAGCATCTTTCTTTGGCCTGACAAATTTTTTTCTCCAGGTGCCGCTGCACCCGGAAGCGCACAATACGGTAATTAATAATAAATAGACAAGCGCTGATCTTGCCTTCATAAATGACCTCCGCGTTTTATCATATGCTTAAATTCATCTTCATCAATGATGGCTATTCCCAAATCCCGGGCCAGGGCCTGCTTTGAGCCCGGGTCTTTCCCGCAGACAAGATAATCCGTCTTTTTACCCACAGATTCGGAAATAATCCCGCCCAGCGACCTGACGGCATCCTGGGCCTGTATCCTGGAAAAATCCTTTAATGTGCCGGTAAAGACAAAGGTCTTTCCCGATAAAACACCTTGGGGCAGGGCGGACTGCCGGCTCAAAATAACACCATAACCTTTCAGTTTATTAATGATCGTATCCGTATCCGGTTGCGAGAAAAAATCCACAATAGACTCCGCCATCACCGGCCCAATAGCATCTATATCAGCAAGGATTTCTGCCGGCTGCGCTTTCAGCTTTTCAATACTGTCAAATTTTAAAGATAGTATATTTGCCGCGTGTATACCGACATGCCTTATGCCCAGGGAATAGATCAGCCTGGAAAACGGCCTGGTCTTGGAGCGCTTTATTGAATCCAGTAAATTATTGGCTGATTTTTCAGCCAGCCTTTCAAGCTTTAATATATCGTCAAGGCCTAAACAATATATATCAGCATAGTCACCGACCATACCCCTGTCAACCAGTTGGTTGATCAGCGCGTCCCCAAGGCCCCTGATATCCATCCCGCTTCTTGAGGTAAAATGCGCCAGCCTCTCTTTTAGCTGGGCAGGGCATCTCGGGTTTGTGCACCGTAATGCCACTTCCTGTCCGTGCCTGGATACTGCCAAACCGCACGACGGACATATGCTGGGCGGGGCAAAATACCTCTCCGAGCCTGTCCTGTCATCAGGCAGGGAACAAACCACCTGCGGTATTATCTCACCCGCCTTCTCAATAATAACATTGTCTCCTATCATTATATCTTTACGCCTGATTTCATCCATATTATGTAATGTGGCGCGGCTTACAATACTGCCTGATATCTCAACAGGTTCAAGTTCGGCAACAGGGGTCAGCACACCGGTCCTGCCGACCTGAACAATGATATCTTTTAATTTCGTAACCGTCTTTTGGGCCGGGAATTTATAGGCTATCGCCCAGCGCGGAGACTTCGTGGTAAAACCAAGCAGGGCCTGATATGGTATTGAATCAACTTTTACCACAACACCGTCTATATCATAACCAAGCCGGGTTTTGTCTATATGCCATTTTTGGCAATATGCTATGACCTCATTTATGTCCGAACATCTATTGGCATGAGGGCTTGTGCGAAACCCCTGATCTTTGAGAAATTCCAATATCTGCGATTGGGCGGGCAGTAGTTTTTCACTGCAATAGCCTATTCCATATATAAACGCGTCAAGCCTTCTTTTTCTGACAATGTCCGGGTCAAGCAGTTTCAATGAACCTGAAGCGGCATTCCGCGGATTAGCGAATTTCTCCTCTCCAGAGCCGGTTTTTTGGCTGTTAATTTCATCAAACGCGGCCCTGTCCATAAACACCTCCCCGCGCACCTCTATCTCCGCCGGAAAAGCCCGGCTGTCTCTTACAGACAGCGGTATGGTTTTAATGGTCAATACGTTTTCCGTAACATCGTCTCCTATTTTACCGTCGCCGCGTGTAGCGGCATATTGAAATTTACCGCCGCGGAAAAAAAGTGATATAGACACCCCGTCAATTTTAAGTTCCGCCACATAAGAAACTTTGTCGGCCTTCAAGTTTTTTCTGACGCGCTTATCAAACTCTATAAGTTCATCGTCGGAATATGTATTATCTATGCTAAACATCGGCGCGAGGTGCCTGATCTTTTCAAAACCCCCGCTCAAGTCCTTTCCCACGTTTTGCGTAGGAGAATCGCCGCTAATAAGAGAAGGGTTCTGGCGTTCTATTTCTTTTACCCGGCGCAGCATTGCGTCGTATTCATAGTCAGCAATTTCCGGGGCGTGTTCCACGTAATACTTGCGGTCATGCCCGCGGATCAGTTTTTTTAACTTCTCTAATTCTTTTTTCTTTTCCTGTTTTGGCATACGCTAAAACCTTATATGAAACCCCTTGGGCCTATTGTCAGATTCGTGCCAGCATACGATATCCCTGTCTATATGCCTTCCCATATCATGTTTAACGGAATTCAAAAATTCGCTCAATACGCCAGGGCCCGCCTGGGCATCTAATTCAACACTGCCGTCAGGCATATTTCTTACCCAGCCTGAAACTCCAAGGTTTTCGGCAATACGTTGGCAGGTAAACCGGAAACCGACTCCCTGAACCCGGCCGTGGAAAGTCACGCGCATTCTTTTATTCATATTTAATATTTTTACAAGATAGGCAGTAAATCTGTTAGTATAAATTTTTTACATAAACAGCCTCTTGCCTAAAAGGCTGGGCGATAAAATATGGTCGCAATTACTGAACGAAGTACGAACCTTTTTTGAGCAACAATTTCTGCCGTGAACGGCAGAAACCCGCCCCAGCGGCTCGCCGCCTCTCGGCGGACAAAGCCCGCAAAAATTTCTTTTTCTTTTAATGGGCGCGCGCAAAATTCTTTTTCAATTAAGGAAACAATTTTTGCGGGCTTTGCCTTCCTGCTTGAGCAGGAACGAGCCGCTTCCCACCCCTGCCGCGCCTTCGGCACGGAAAGCAGGCGGGCAAAAATTCCTTCCCCCAGACCCCCTTCCTTTTTGCCCGCCTGCTGGAAACCCTCAGCGATTTTTTCGGACGGCGGCGGGACTTCAAATTGGGCGGTGGGTGGGGAAATCTTTTGCAATATATCCAAAGATCGCCTTCAACTCCTTTATTTTATCACTTTTTCCTTCTGAAACAACATTTCCGTCTTTATCAAGGTAATCTTTAACCTCGCCTTGTTTGAGTACAACAATATTCTTGTTCTTCACCTTCAAAACTTTTACCTTGTCCAAATCAATTTCTTCGGCTTCTCTGTCGTCAGTTCTTGGCGTTTCCTGAAGTTCTTTTTTTAACTCTTGATCAAATTTACTTTCATCAAAGTTTATTCCCTTGTCTTTTATAAATTGTTTCAAGTCGGCAATAAACTTTTTTCTATTTTCCCTATGCCATTTTGAACGATTGATTGAAAAATCCTTATCAACAACCGCAAAATATTTTATGCCGAATTGCCCGCAGAATTTTTCAAAAAACAAAGTCGGGTCGCAACCATTCATCATATAAAAATTACCAAGCAAACCTAAAAAATCATTTCCTTCGCAAAATTTTGAGTATCTGTCATAATCCTCTACGCCTTCAAGAAAAATTGCGGCATCCGTGAAAAACAAATCCCTGTGGCGAAAAAAGAAATTTCTGTTTTCTTTCAATTCGTCTGCCAAAGTATCGTCTTTAAGTTTGTGGACAATAATCTTGTTTTCTTTTGTTTTTTGAAAACGAGCAATATTTTTTATAAAACTCGGCTCGGTAAAATAAGAAGAATGCGTTGAAATAAATACCTGTTTATCTTTGGACTCTTGCAATAATAACTGAAAAAGTTTTTTCTGCGCCTGCGGGTGCAGTGATATTTCCGGCTCATCAATTAAATAGATTATTGACCCTTTTGATTGATTAGAAATGGAACGAAGCAGTAGAAGCGTAAAAATCATTTCAATTCCCGAGCCGAGCTTTGCGACTGGTATTTGATTTGCCTCATTTTCTTCACGAAGCGCAAAGAAAGCGTCGGAAAACGGCCATAAAATGTTTATAAAATCCATTTTTATTTTTTCAAAATCTTCTCTGTTAAAAAACGTTTTCGTCTCTTGTGATATTTTTTCGCCGGTGCCTTTCTGGGCAACTTCAATCATTTTCGCAAAATAATCGTTCGCTAACTTCATTACGGCATTTTTGTTATCTTGACTATCTTTTAATCCTTTAACAAATTTCCAGTTCAAGTCATCAACAATACGATCAAAGGTCGTTGTAAAAGTCCCACTCGTTATATGCCTTGTGCGATATTTGTCAAAATAGAAAATATTAAGTTCGTCTTTGTCTAATTTGCCTGCGTCAAATATTTTGTGATATCCTTCAACGGATTTACCTTGCTTACCTTCTGAGTTTTTATAATTTTGGTCAACATTCAAAACGCTTGTAGAAACAGAAAGGGCTGGCGAAAGTAGTTTTCCGGGCGACTTTCTGTCTCTCTGGCTGGCGGTAAAAATCAAGCCATTGCATTCAAAAAATTGTCCGCGATATGTTTCTGGCATTTTGTAGTTAAAGTTCTGATTGAAAATCGCCTCAACGCTTATTTCGCTCGTGTCTTTGTGAAAATCAAAAATTTTCAATTTGTTTTGAATTGCGAAATGACTTTCTGTTAGAAAATTTATTGCTTCCAAGGTTGCCGTTTTCCCTGTCCCGTTTTCGCCGACAAAGATATTAAGTCCGCTTCCTTCCGTTTTGCCGTCAGGAACATTAAACTCCATTGCTTCGCTCTCATCGGCAAAGCATTTGAGGTTTTTTATTGTGAGCTTCTGGATAAACATAATTCATTCAACCAATTTTTTAATTCTATACATTTTCTTATCAAGTAATTTCAAATCGCTATTATCTTTCCAAATTTCCTTAAAATCCTTGTCTCTCATTGTTCTAATATGTCCGAGATAAATTGAAACGAAATGCCCATTGATTTTTGTTTCCTTCGCCGCTTTTAAATTCTTCTCGGAAATTTTTATATAATCAGGATCAAGTTCTATCCCAATATATTTTCTTCCAAGTCGTTTTGCGGCCACTGCTGTTGTACCTGTTCCCACAAAAGGATCAAGTACAATATCGCCCTCATCTGTAGTCATTAAAATTAACCTCTCAAGAAGCGGCACAGGAAGTTGACAGGGGTGCTCATCCCTTCGCTTTTTATGTCTTATTCGGTGTATATCATTCCAAACATCGGAGAGAAGCGGTCCGAATCCATGGGCTTGATCTTTTTTGCCGCCGTAATCTTTTAAAAATTCATCGCAAATCCTACATCTTGGGTGCGGATACCTAATATCAAAAAATTTAAAATCTTTATGAGATTTTGATTTTGTGTAATATAAAACTCCATAATGGTTAGGTAATAAGGTTTTCCCCATCGGTGCGCCGCCGGAATCCCAAGCAATCCAATGTCTAAAATATGCAATTTTATTCAAATGCTCTGCGTAGTGTGAAAGCCAGCGAGGAATATTGTGAACAAAAATTGCCCCTGTTGGTTTAGTGATTCTCACCATTTCACTTATCCACTCATTGCACCAATTTAAATAATCTTGTTTTTCTTTTGAATCTTCATAGTGATTGTATTTTTTCTTTAAATTAAAAGGCGGGTCGGCAAAAGTCATATCCACCGAATTATCCGGTATTCCCTTCAATATTTTGAGACAATCGCCCTTAATAATTTTTTCGAGGTAATTTTTTGGCATATTTAGTTAATACTTAAATTCCAAATTTCTAATGCTTTTTTTGCAAAATTTGTTTGTCTATCTTTTATAGCCTTTGGTGTCCAGTCAGTAATGCTACTAAGATTTTTTGTTATTTCTATTTCAGATTTTTTATATTCCTCTTTTTTTACGCTAAAGCTTTTGCTTTTAAGATCTGAATTAGGTTTAGTTTTTAGTAATGTAAGATTGCCGATTCTTTTATAGTAGGATTTTTGGCTCTCTTCATCAAAGGTCTGCCAGTCAGATTTATTAACAACTATTTGTGGGAGTATATGCTCGAGATTTACATTGTCAAAATTCTTTACAACAGATTTTTCTTCACTTTCGCTATATTTTTTCTCAAGCTCAATCAAGTAATACTGGGCAAGAGTATTTTTAGTAACTGTGGCAATACAGAACGCTTCTTTAAATTGATTATCTGTTGGTATTAAATGTTTTGCAGAATCTAGTAAGTCTTTTGTGGTTTTAATTTCTCCATTATTGATTTTTTTTGCTTGGTTTGAGAATTCTCTTTCAAGAGTTCCGCCAGGGATTGATCCTGTAATTAAATTTCTAACACTCCACGATAATATTAATTTAAAAGCTTTTTCTGTTTCTTTTGAATCAAACTGATTCAAAACTGCTAAAAGGAGTGGTCTATTTTGATATAAGCCTAGGTCATTAAATTTTTCTACATATTCTTTAGTTGTCTTTGTATGGTCGTCCCAGAAAGAATGGTTTTGGTTTAATAAAGCTAAATATTTACTTGTAGATGATTTCAAATCACTTAAAAAAGAGACTGATAAATTTGCATTTGTTGTTTTGTTTTTGATTTCTTGGAATAGATCTTTTTCGCGAGTTAAGCCATTACGGGACGACCAAAAATATCTTATATATTTAATTATTTCTTCTTCATCTTGTGCGGCCTCAATCGCACCAGACATTTCAGACCAATAATTTTGAGCTTCCTTGATTCTGCTCCCAGCTTTATTAAAAAGATGATTTTTTATTAAATCTGCTTGAGACAAAGCTAAACCTCTGTCATTTAATGTTTCAAAGACAGTAAATGCATTCGATTCATCTGGCACTCTCACTATTATTACTTTTACTTTTTCTTTTATAAA
Organism: Candidatus Omnitrophota bacterium; assembly: GCA_028716165.1. Classification (NCBI taxonomy): domain Bacteria; kingdom Pseudomonadati; phylum Candidatus Omnitrophota; species Candidatus Omnitrophota bacterium. The sequence continues at coordinate 50,142 of JAQUQI010000003.1, read as the reverse complement.
ATCATTTAAATTGAAAATGTAGTCATATTTACCACCATCAAGTTTTACTTTGTTTGCTATAAAATTATATGCAACACTGTAGGCTTTGTTTATTCTTTGATGTGATTCTTTTAATTCTTTTGACTTTTCGTTCTTAACTATTTTTGAAATAAAATAATCATTATCATCATTTCCCAATCTTAACTTCGGCACAGGCTCTTTTGTTCTAATGTCAATATCACAAATGTAGTCGCGTTCAATCTTATCGCTTCCTTGCTGGTCTTTATTTATTTTTAAAAAATTTCTAACTGCAGCGAATAAAATCGTGATAGTAGCAATTCTTTGCTGCCCATCAACCACTTCCCAAATTCCTTCATCTTTAGTCTGATTAACTACAATTGAACCTATAAAATAATCATGGGGATGCGACTGGTCTATATCTTGTAATAATTCCTCAACATTTTTTTCTTCCCACGCATACGCTCTCTGGTAAATAGGAACAGCAATAATTTGATCAGCAATAAACTTGCCTATGCCTGATATTTCAAATTTAATTTCATTTAAATTGCTCATAATTATTTTTCGATAAAAGTTTCTATTAAAAGTTTTTCAAATCTTCTTAATTCTGCCTTATGAAAGGTAAAAACATCTTCATAGGCCGTAACCATTCTTTTTAGATCACCTTTTCTGACATACCAGCCAATGCCGTCCACAAAACCAATGAATTTTGCCTTTGGATAATGCGATTTGATAAGTGAATCAATGGAAATCTCTGTTTTTGACTTATCGCCTTGACCGGATGAAGTGGTTACCAAAAATGAGCTTTCAGCAATAATTAACGGATTTTGTTTGTTTGGAATAATAAAATCCATTGTTCTTTTATTATCGGGGGCATTATCAATTAGTTCGCTGAGGTCGCCTTTTTCAAACGGTATTTCTAAATGATTCAAAATTTCTTCAATTAAAATTTCCGGATTATTTTCTTTCATTCCGGAATAACTACCTTTTTCTTTATATCGGATTAAAGTATCGATCATTTCCGGCAATTCAAATTTTAGTTTTGAAATGCTTAGTTTCTTCAATTCAAATAGCGGAATAGTTTTTGTCAAAAACGGAACTGTTGAACCTTCAAAGAAAATATTTAAAATTCCTTTTCTGAAAAATTCGTTTTCTTTTATAAATTTTGCGATTTGAGCGTCTGACCACTCTTTCAGATTATTTATGTCTTCATCCTTAAACCATTTGTCCTTATAAACCAACTTGCTCAATTCTGGATCATTAACAACCCTAATAATTGTAGTCAATCTTTTTAAAGTTTCGTTTGAAAATCCAGTCAAAGCGAGCAATGATCTAAGACCGTTTTCTTTTTCAATTAATAGTTGTTCAAAAAATTCTTTCTTTAGCCCTTGCGTTTCAATATTATTTTTCAATATCAAAAGCATTTCCTTTAACGAGTTTAAATAACCTTCATATTTTTCTTCAAAGGCGGGATTGAAAAAATAGAAAGTATTTTTATCAATGACTGTTTTAAATTTAATATCGGTTGTAGGTTTTGTGTATTTCATAATGTTATTTTTGATTTGTAAAAAATAATATTGACTCCTCTTTCATTGTATTCTGTAGCCCCCGTATTGGCTTCTTTAAATTGAGTTCAAATTTAAGTCCTTGTTTTTCGCCAAGTTCAATTACTTTTGTTTCCAATCTCACCCCATTTGTTTGAATATCATTTGTGCCAATAATTATTACAACGGGCGCATTTTTCTTTGATACTCGTTTCATCTCGCCAAGAGCTTGATCCATTTTATTAAAATAAATTTCTAACTTATTTTCCACGCCTCGCCCCTGCAATCCAATCATTTCCTGCCGTAAAACTTCAAGATTATGTCCAAGATATTCTAATTGCGGCTGATCATTTTTCAAATAATCAATAGCGAAAGAATACGGCGGCGAGGTTATTATTGCGTCTATGCTGTTATCATCGATTGGTAATTTCATAACACTGCCTTGAATTATTTTACTTCTCCCGATTTTCAAATCCATTTTTTGTCTTGCTTCTTGAAAATATTTTATTGTTGAAATATATCGCTCTAATACGCGCGGGAAAAGTTTATCAATAGATGAATTGCTACGACCAGCAAAACCGACAGTATCCAAAAATGCCAATAGCACTATTTCATAATAACTTCTTTTTTTATCGTCCTTATTATTTTTAAAATATTCAGGAGCCCTGTCTTTTTTTAGTTTTTCTAAAATTTCCTTCGGATTTGCGACAATTGATTCTAAAATATTCATGTCCAAATTTAATGCGAATGTTTTAACTTTTCCCATTAACTCACAAAAAGGACTTAAATCAACAGAGATTGCGTCAATACCAAGCAAATTAGCTTCAACCGCAACCGTTGAACTACCAGCCATTGGATCAAGAACGGTATGGCCCGGCTTTATATCAAGTATATTTAATAATGCTCTAATCAATTGAGGATGAAATTTTCCACGATATGGAAAGAGACTATGTGTTGCGTAGCCCGTCGAATATTTTCCGTCAAGAAAGAAAACTTTTGTCCTAAACGAACTATTTTTATGAACTTCTTCAAGATTTTGAAGATTACAAGTTCTGAAATGAGTTGTTTCTTTTCCGTCAACCGATTTTAAATAAGCACTCCTATCAATCAACTCTTTTTTTGATAAAGCCTCGTATTCCCATAAAGCTAAATCTAACTCAAAAATTTCATCAGTCCCATCAATAAGCTGATAGTCCTTTGCAAATAATTTTTCCAATAAAGGAGTATGTTTTTTCATAATCATTTAATTAAATCATCTACGCCAACTTCTAACGCTTTGGCAATTTTAGTTAATGTTTCAATAGTCGGGTTTTTATTTACTCCATTTTCAACTTTGACTATGGTATTAAGCGATAAATCCGCAAGCCGAGCCACCTTTTCAAGGGAGTAGCCCTTCTTTTCTCTTAGCTTTTTCAGGTTTTCGGAGATTTTATTTGACATTGCTTTCATTATTGTTTAACATTATAGCATATAGAATATAATCTAAACTTTCTTTGATTTCTATTATAATGATAAACAATTTTTCAAAAACAGTCAACAAAAATCATCAAGGGAGTTCCTTTTTGTCGCCCGCGCACGGGTGCGGTGGGGCAAGGGCGACCTCTCTTTCTTTTCTTCTTTCAGTCCCGCCGCCGTCCGCAAAATTCGCAATGTTTAGATTGGTCGGGGTGGGCGGATTTGAACCGCCGGCCTCTTCGTCCCGAACGAAGCGCGCTAGCCAAACTGCGCTACACCCCGATAAATGCTGGTATATTAAACGTCGCGCCAGTTCATGTCAATGCGCATTAATACACCGCGGCAGACAAATTAGTTTATCATTCCAAAGGCATATAATCAAGAAGATTTCCGACTTATGTTAACTTGGGCGGGAGGTATCAAATAAATCCGTTCTCGGAAAGAAATAGTTTATCTACATCGGAACCTGAAAAAACTCCGCGGGAGGTATTTCTTAAAAAACTATGGGTATATTTTGCCAATATGTCTGTTTCCACGTTCAGCCGGCACCCCTTTTCCTTATACTGAAGCGTGGTATTGGACAAGGTAAAGGGAATGATCATAACATTAAAACTACTCTCTCCCACCTCATTAACCGTAAGGCTGATTCCGTCTATGGCAACAGAGCCTTTCCTGGCCAAAAAACCACTGCAATACCTTTCTATGCTTATCGTTAATTGAACAAAATCCGATTTTTTTGACCTTGACAACAGCCTGGCCGCGTAATCTATATGGCCTGTCACAAAATGCCCCCCTATGCGCGAGCCTTGTTTTAATGAACGCTCAAGGTTTACCTTGTCTCCTTGCGCCAGATCCGCCAAATCGCTTGCCTGTAATGTTTCACGGCTTATGTCAAAAAACAGATAGCGGCCGTTTATTTCTGACACGGTAAGGCAGCAGCCGTTAATACTAATGCTGTCGCCAATCCGGCAGTCAGAGCCGCATATTTTACTCTCAATGGCAAGCCTCGCGCTGTCATTGTTACGCGAAAGAGAGTGAACACTGGCCAATTCTTCAATTATACCTGTAAACATCAGCTTCCACCAAAAAATCCTTTCCTAATCTTCGGGCCTTTGCATTGTAAAGCCTTATCGCGTCCTTGACCCTATTGGCACCCAGTCCGCCTATAGTGCCAACAGCGTTTTTACCGCCTATTATAACCGGAGACATAAATAAATATAGCTTATGGACAAATCCGGACTCAAGCATTGAAGCGGCAACTTCGCCTCCTCCTTCAACCAGAATACTGGTTATGCCTTTTTCCATAAGCCGCCTCATCAAGACAGGCAAATTCACGCGTTTGCTGTCAAGGCCGGCGCGTATTACGCAGGCGCCTCTTTGGCATAGAGCCTTCTGCCTTGCAATAGAAGCCTTTTGGGACGCGGCAATTATTGTCTTGCCGGGCGAAAACCTGCTTAGCAGCCTTGCGTTTACAGGCGTTCTCAACCCTGCGTCTATTATTATCTTAATGGGCTGTCTGGGATTTTTTGAAAGTGGCCCGCGTCGTATTCTGGCGCTTAACAGGGGGTCATCCTTTAAAACAGTGCCTATCCCTACCATTATCGCGTCGTGGCCATGCCTCAATTCATGGACAAAAGCCCTTGAATTTGGCGAACTTATCCATTTGGAATCGCCTGTCCTTGTAGCGATCTTTCCGTCAAGGCTTTGGGCAAGTTTCAGGCTGACGAAAGGCCTCAAAGCCTTCATCCTCACGATAAAATCCTTGTTTAAAGCCTGGGCCTGTTTTTTTAAAAGGCCTATAGAGACCTTTATGCCTGCCCGCTTAAGCTTTCCAATACCTTTTCCATTATTGGCAGGATTGGGGTCAAGAGCGGCACAAAAAACTTCTTTTATACCTGACCTTATTATCAGATCGGCGCATGGAGGCGTTTTCCCGAAATGGCCGCAAGGCTCAAGCGTAACAAACATTACCGCGTTTTTTGCCCTGCTTCCCGCGGCCTTTAATGCCACGACCTCCGCGTGCGGCGCGCCGAATTTCTTATGAAAACCGTATGATATGGGCCTGCCGTTTTTTACTATGACACAGCCTACGGCGGGGTTAAAACCTGTTTTCCCTCTTGCCAGTAAAGCCTGCTTTATGGCAAGCCTCATAAACCGTTCAGCAATTGATTTGCGCATTTTTTAAGGCCTCAACATATGAATACGATATCGCGCTTCTGCCTATGATAATCTCCCCTTTAAGCCTGCCATGGCAATCTGATCCGCCTGTAACAAGAAGTTTGTTGGCCCTGGCAAAATTTTCATAACCGCTTGCCGTTTTATCCGAATGCTCGCTGTGAAAAGCCTCTATACCCATAATACCGTCCTCTATAAGCCCGGGCAGGGCGGCATCAAGACCGTTAAGGCCCGGATGCGCCAGGACCGGTATGCCGCCGGCGGATTTGATTGCGCCTATGGCCTCTCTTGGGGTATAACTAAAATTTGCAACATAACAAGGCTTATTGTCTCCGATATACTCCTTAAAAGCATTTCGCCAATTGCTGACAAGGCCTTTTTTATGCATATACATTGCTATATGTAAACGGCTTATGGAAACCTCGCCGTAAGAGCTTAAAAATTCATCAACATCTATGCGCATACCGCGCTTGCTCAAAAGATTGGCCATCTTATAAAATCTTTTAATCCTGTCTTGCCTTATCTTCTTTAAGAAGGAGAGCAGGCCCCTGTCATGGTAGTTTACGCAATAGCCTAATATATGCATTTGCCTGCCTGATTCTTCGGCGCTTATTTCAACGCCAGGGATTATTTCCACGCAATAAGCGTTGCCGGCGCTCATGGCCTCATCAATACCGCAAACGCTATCATGGTCGGTAATGGAAACGCAGCATATGCCTTTTTCGCTGGCTATACGAACTACATCTCCCGGACTTAAAGAACCGTCCGAATGTTTTGTATGGATATGGAGATCCGCCTTACGGTTCATTTTGGCCCCGCATGGACATCCTTAATCTTATCCAATATGCCGTTTACAAATTTGCCTGATTCGGTGTCTCCGTATTTTTTCGCCAGATCCACCGCCTCGTTTATTGAAACCTTTGCAGGTATGTCATTAACATAAAGGAGTTCATAACAAGCCATTCTCATGATATTCCTGTCAATAACAGCCATCCTTTCAAGATGCCAATTCTGGGCATGAGATGAAATCGCGGCATCTATAGTCTTTATATGTTCAAGCGTGCCGCGGGCAAGGCTTATCGCGAACTCTTTGATAGAGGCCTCGGGCTGGCCCATATCGCCAAGGCATAAAAGAAAAAAATCATCTACAATATCATTAAGGGTCTCGTGTTTTATATCAAGCTGATATAAAAGCTGGAGAGCAATCTCTCTCGCCCTTGTCCTTTTTCTCATACGCTTGTCCTTTTTAAAAAACCTGTAACAGATACGGCAATATCCGTAAACTTAAACCGCCCGAAACCATACACAGCTTATATAGCGCTTAAAAGGTTTATCATTTCAATAGCTGATAAAGCCGCGTCTTTACCCTTATTGCCTTCCTTGGCACCCGCGCGTTTAATCGCCTGCTCCATATTATCAGCGGTTATAATGCCAAAAATGACAGGTATGCCGGTGTCAAGGCCTACCTTGGCAACACCCTTACTGGCCTCGGAGGCGACATAATCAAAGTGCGGCGTTTCACCTCTTATAACAGTGCCAAGGCAAATGATCGCGTCATATCTCTTTGAACCGGCCATCTTTTTGGCTACAAGAGGCAATTCAAATGCCCCGGGCGCCCACGCTGCCTCAATCTCCTGATCTTTGGCGCCGTGCCTTAACAATGTGTCAATACATGATTCCAGCAATTTTTTAGTTATAAAATCATTAAAACGTGAAACAACAATACCAAAACATTTACCTTTGGCGATCAATGCGCCTTCAATCACCCTTGCCATATCACAGCCTCCTTTTTATTATAACCGGGAAAACATCCTAAACAACTTTCAATGCATAATCTCTGAAACGGCTAAACCTTTTCCAGTTTATGACCGAGTTTTTCTTTTTTAGTCTTGAGATATCTTCTGCACTCTAAGCTGGTTTCAACCTCAATAGGGACCCTTTCAACGATCTCAAGCCCGTAACCTTCAAGGCCTATAACCTTTTGCGGATTATTAGTAAGCAGTCTTATCCTGCTTACACCAAGGTCTGTTAAAATCTGCGCGCCAATGCCGTAATCTCTTAAATCCGCTTCAAAACCCAGGGCATGGTTTGCTTCAACGGTATCCATTCCCTGATCCTGCAAGGCATAGGCCTTCAGCTTGTTTATAAGTCCAATGCCTCTGCCTTCCTGGCTCATGTATAAAAGTATACCGCGCGCCTGCCTGCTTATCATGGCCAAAGCGCTATGAAGCTGTCTGCCGCAATCGCACCTCTTTGAACCAAATACATCCCCTGTAAGGCATTGCGAATGGACCCTCACCAGGACATCCAGCCCCTGGCCGGGTTTCAGATCTCCTTTTACCATTGCCAGATGATGGTAATTATCAATCATGGACTCATAAATATAAAGCTTAAACTCTCCGTAATCGGTCGGCAGTTTTGTCTCGGCAAGGCATTTTATCAATTTGTCAAATCTGCGCCTATATTCTATAAGGTCTTTAATAGAACATATCTTCAAGGCGTGTTCTTTGGAAAATTTTATTAGTTGAGGCAGTCTGGCCATAGTCCCGTCATCATTCATAATCTCACAGATAACTCCGGCAGGATAAAAGCCCGCGAGCCTGGCAAGGTCTACGGAGGCCTCTGTGTGGCCCGCCCTTACCAATACGCCTCCGGCTTTTGCCCTTAAAGGAAACATATGGCCCGGCCTGGCAAGGTCATGAGGCAGGGAATTATCATCAATCATTACTTTTATTGTCTGCGCTCTGTCATAAGCCGATATACCCGTGGTAATACCTTTTGCGGCATCAACCGATATGGCCCATGCGGTGTTAAAAGGCGTGTTTGAGTTGCATGTCATCGGATGCAGATTAAGCCTGTCCATCCTCCCGCCTTCAAGGGCAACGCATATCAGGCCGCGGCCGTATTTTGCCATAAAATTAATATTTTCCGCCGAGGCGTTGGAAGCGGGGCAGACAAGGTCACCTTCATTCTCACGGGATTCATCATCAACAATTATAATCATCCTGCCCGATTTAATTTCCTGTATTGCTTCCTGTATGGTATTCATATTTACAAAATGCTCCATAAATGATTTATCCCGAAGGGGACTGGCCTTCGGGATATTATTCAGACACGGCATACGCCTTCTCTTCTTTCATCTAGACTATACTATTGGCAGAGGATTTACGCCTCTTCTGCCCCTAAACCTGGGGCTTGTCGGCTTGGCGCGGCTTTTAAAAAACCGCTTTTACGACCAGTCGGGATTTGCCTCTTGCCGGTCAATTCTGCTGATACGGCATTTGAAGCTCACCCTGTCCCGAAGACAAATTGAGTATAGCATAATAATTCCTGATGTCAAGAAAAAGATTGCCCGGATCGGGCTCCGGGATTCTCGCTGTGATTTCTACCGGGTTCTGTCTGGATTTACCTTGACAATGCCCTCTATAGTAATATAATAATGCGAGTTATGGAAAATAAAATAAAATTATTACAAAAAGAATTGCGTAAGGCCAAAGCGGAATTATGGCTTCTGCATGAAGTCACCAATGCCATGAGGACCACGCTTAACCTTCCGGAAATACTTTACATAATATTAAGCGCCGTTACCTCACGCGAAGGGCTTGGTTTTAACAGGGCCATGCTTTTTTTAGCAAACAAAAGCCGTTCAGCGCTTGAGGGCGCCATGGCAATAGGGCCCACAAACCGCGAAGAGGCTTATATCATATGGAATAAGATAAAGGAAGAAAAATTAAGCCTTGATAAAATTGTTGACATGTTTCACAGGATTGACAGCCATGTAGTACGGTCTCCTCTCAATAATATAATCAAAAAAACACGCGTATCGCTAAACGGAACCAATTCGGTTCTGGCGTCATGCATGCTTGGAAGTGTTAATGTGGAGGCAGTGACAAAATCAGCCAGGGCCAAGATCCATGACCCCATATTAGACGAACTTAAAATAAACCTGTTTGTGTGCGTTCCGCTTAAGGGCAAGCATGAAACACTGGGTGTTCTTATCGTTGATAATATGATAACCCGCAAACCGGTGGTAAAAGACGACATAAGAATACTCTCAATGTTCGCCAACCAGGCAGGGCTTGCCATTGAAAACGCCCATTTGTATGAAACAACCAAATTCCAGGCGCATACAGACTCGCTTACCAGGCTTTGGAACCACGGGTATTTTCAGAATTCTGTTTCCGAACACATCAAACACGCCAGGCTCAATAAAACGTTATTAAGCCTGGCCATGGTTGACCTTGATAATTTTAAATCTTACAATGATATCCTTGGCCATCAAAAAGGCGATGCGGCACTGCGTGAAACTGCTTCCATCATCAAAAAAAGTATACGCGGACAGGATATCGCCTGCAGATACGGCGGCGAGGAATTCGCGATAATCATGCCGGGCATTGGCAAGGCTGATGCTTCATGCGCCTTACAAAGACTGGGGTCGGCCATAGAACGCACTTTTAAGCGGGCGGACAAAAAAACATCGTATCCGCCTCTTACTATAAGCGCCGGGATATCAACGTTTCCCGCAGACGCTCAAAAAAAAGAAGACCTCATCAAAAAAGCCGATGAGGCCTTGTATTCGGCAAAAAACTCCGGTAAAAATAAAATAATATCCTGTTAAGGCTTGCCTTCCGCCACAGGTTCAGCCAGATCCGCATCCGCTTCGGTTTCCTGCTCTATCCTGCGTTCTTTTAATATCCTCGCGCCCTCATTTTCCGCCCGAATCCTGCGCTCCTCTATCTGTTTGTCGTCAGCAAGCTTGGCGGATATTATCCTTGATATACCAGATTTCTCCATCGTAATACCGTACATCACATCTGAAACCGATATGGTCTTTTTGTTATGCGTGATAACGATAAACTGCGTTGAATGGACAAACTCGGCCAGCATTCTGCTAAAACGGTCTATATTGGCTTCGTCCAGAGGCGCGTCTATTTCATCAAGTATGCAAAACGGCGTAGGCCTGACTTTAAACAACGCGAACAACAACGCCACTGATGTAAGGGCCTTTTCGCCTCCCGATAAAAGTGATATGGATTGAAGTTTTTTGCCCGGGGGCCGGACAACTATCTCAATACCGCTTTCAAGAATATCTGCCTGATCCATGAGAAAAAGTTCTGCCGTGCCGCCGCCAAACAACAGTTTAAAATATTCCTTAAACGCCGCCCTGATAGCTTCAAAGGTTTCTATAAACATCTTACGCGTTGTCCGGTTAATCTTATTAATTGCCTTATGCAGAGATTCTTTAGCGGCGATAAGGTCCTGCTGCTGCGTGCTCAAGAATTCAAACCTCTGTTTCAGTTCATTATGTTCATCAATGGCAACCATATTAACAGGCCCCATTTTCTCAACCCTTTCCTTAAGCGCTTTAAGATCATTACAGAGCTGCTCAAAATCCTCGGTCCCTGTAAACAAAATATTCTCATTATCCAAATCAACCTTATACGACGAAGATATTCTCTCTTTTATACTGCTTGAGGAATACGAAAGCTCGCTGGCATTCAGGTGGCAATTGGATATAGAGCTCCTGATTTCATCAAGGTCTTTCTGCATAGCCCTGGATTTGGCCTCAAACTGTTCAACAAGCGCGTAAACACTGTCTCTTTCTTCCTTAAGCACTAAGAGATTACGGTTACCTTCATCAAGATCCAAACGCAACTGTTCATTTAACTTGGCGAGGTTTTCCATGTCTGACTTAAGCGCGGCGGAACGGGCCGTCGCGGCATCCATCTGGGTCCGCCTCTCGGACACAGTAATATTTTCGTCGGCAAAAGCGCTCCTAAGCATATTGAGAGTGGCGCTTTGAGACTCATACTTTTCACTTACCAAAGACATCTGCGTGCGCAGCTGGGCAAGCAGGGTTATGGTAGATTCCTTCTCGGTAATATAACCGGCTATTTCCGACTGCTTACCGCTTATAAGATTTTCTATTATATGCTGTTTGTCTTCAAGCCCGGCGCATTGCGCGTTCAGGGCTTCTTCGCGCTGTTTAAGGGTATTTTCCTCCTCTGCGGTTTCCCCAATCTCAAGCCTTATGACCTTAAGCTCTTCCTGCAACCTGTCAGCCTGTTCGCGTATTTTCAAGCGCTGAGCATCTACCGAATGCAGTTTTATCTCTTCCTGCTTGGCAATGCGTTCCTGGCCGCTGATATCTTTTTTCATCTGGTCAAGCCTGGACAACATCTGCGAATATTCCTGGCCGCATTCAGATATTTGCGTTTTAAGCGTGTCTACATCGCAGCTAAGCTCCCGGATCTTGTTGTCGCGTCCTATGATGCTTGTGCACTCATTTGCCCGGGTATGGCCTGCTGAAAAAACCATGCCTCTCCTCATGTCGCCGTCAAAAGACACAATGTCTTTAAAACGGTCGGTAATACCGGGTATGGCATCAGGCCCTAAACTGTCAATAACATAAATACCCTTAAGCAGATAATCTATAATCTTTTTGCAATCCTGCCTGCTGACCTCTATCATGTCACAGAGCCTACCAAGTATGGGCGCCTGGACAGCCTGGCGCTCATCTTGCGGCAGTCCGGCATCCTCAACGGAAAAATCATCCAACACTATGAAATGGGCCCTGCCTCTTTTGCTTTCCTTAAGAAACCGTACGGCATCCTGCCTGGCCTGGGCGTCTTTTACTATTATTGCCTGGCTCATCTGGCCCAAGGCCGACTCAAGCGGACTGATAAAAGACTCCTTGGCGTGTATAATATCAGCTACAATACCGATAAAATGCTCTTTCCGGGTAGGATCCGCGTCTATAAATTCCATATACGCCTTAACACCGTCGGAGAAGCCCTCCATCTTGCGCTTAAGATCTTTAAGCATTTCAAGTTTTGAGCCTGATGAAGCAAGCCTTTGTTTAAGTTTGTCTATCAGGCTTGATTTTTCCGCGGCATTTATCGCAAGTTGTGTATCGGCATTTTTAAGGCAGTCTAATGATTGCAGTACGCTTTGGAGCGATTTTTTCTGGCGATTATATTCATCCTCAATTGAGATTAGGCCCAAACCCAGCCCATCCGAATCCTTTAACACCTTGTCTTCTTCGGTTTTAAGGCGCTTATAACGCGATGAAGCCGCATACAATGATACCGATATCTTGCTTAACTCATTTTTTAATTTAAACTGGCTGGACGCGTTCTCCATAACGCCCATCTTGGCGTCCGAGATTTCCGATTCGCATTTTTTTACGGCCTCCACGATCTTGGCCAGGCCGTCTTCCGACTCTTTTATCAGAGAGAGCCTTTTGTCTCTTTCCTCCTGTACCATATTAAATTCGGATTCAAGGCCGGAGATCTTTTTATCAAGATCCGTTAAGCGCTTTGACGCCTCCTCCAACTCTCTTGACAAAGATTCACAACGCTGTTTAAGCTCTTCTACCCTTTCGGTATTAACCTTGATACCGTTATCGTTTTTGTCTATACCGGAAAGTATTAATGATACCGACTGTCTTTTTTCCGCAACAGTTGCGTCAAGAGCGTTTATCTTGTCACGGTACAGCCGGAGCTCATCTTGGCAGATACTCAATTCCAAAGACAACTGGCCTTCTTTCTGCTTAAGAAGCGTGATATTTTCTTTTTTTTCAGACTCCTTTTCCCTGATGCCGCTATATTCGCGGTACGAAAGCTTTATATCAAGCTCTTTCATTTTTTCAAATTCCACCCGGAAACGCTGCGCTTTTTGAGCCTGCCTTTCTATTGAATTTATCTGGCGCTTGATCTCATTAATTATATCCGCTATCCTTATGAGATTATTTTCGGTACTGTCCAGCTTGCTTAAGGCCTCCTTCTTCTTTGATTTGTATTTTGTGATACCGCTGGCCTCTTCAAATATCTCGCGCCTGTCTTCCGGCCGCGAATGGAGTATCCTGTCCATCTTGCCCTGCTCCGCTATTGAATAGGAGCTTACGCCTATGCCTGTACCAGCCAAAAGGGCGTTGATATCCTTTAACCTGACCTGTGTCTTGTTCAAAAGATATTCGCTCTCGCCGGAACGGTAGATTCGCCTGGTAATAATAATTTCATCGTAATCAATAGGGAACACCCTGTCTTTATTGGAAAACGTTAATGAAACCTCCGCGAGATTAACAGGCTGGGCCGTATCCGTGCCGTTAAAAATAACGTCCTCCATTTTTAAGCCGCGCAGTTCCTTGGCGCTCTGTTCACCGAGGACCCATTTAATACTGTCGCTGATGTTTGACTTTCCGCATCCGTTGGGCCCGACAACCGCCGTGACTCCCGGCTCAAAAACAAGAGTAGTCTTCTCGGCAAAACTCTTAAAACCGTATATATCTAATCTCTTTAAATACAATTCTTTTCTCCCCTTAAAAACCGCGTGTTTTCAAAAATATGCCTCAAGTCTTTTTCCGGCTTGTGAAAAACAAAAACCCGCCGATAGGCGGATCTTAAAAAAAAGTAAATACCCTTTCCCACCGGACCTGTTTGTATTATCACAAAAACAATAATACTTGTCAAGGCCAAATGAAGGGGTATGTATTTTTTATAAACACACCCCTTCCCGACGGATATATCCCGGGCGAAAATTATGGTGAAGATTGAACAAGATATGATGATTTTTATTGGGCGGCCTCGGGCGGGGAGTAAAACAGGTTATACCAGTAAGGCCTTGAGCTTTTTAGTCAATGCCGGTATTATTTCAAACAGATCCCCGACAACACCGTAATTGGCGGCTTTGAATATCGGGGCGTCAGGATCTTTATTCACGGCAATGATGATATCGGATGAAGACATTCCGGCAAGGTGCTGGATCTGGCCTGATATGCCGCAGGCAATATAAATTTTCGGGCACACGGTCTTGCCCGTCTGGCCCACCTGGTGGGAATATGCTATCCAATCAGCGTCAACCGCGGCGCGCGAAGCGCCTACAGCGCCCCCTACCGCATCGGCTAATTCATTCAAAATAGAAAAATTGTCGCTTTTGCCAAGCCCTCTGCCGCCTGAAACTATAATATCGGCCTCGGAAAGATTGATCTTCTGGCCGGCTTCTTCGGCTATATCCAATATCCTTGTCCTTGATGAAAGCACTTCATCGCTATATGTCTTCCTGATCACCTGGCCCTTCAGTGATTTATCCGGCACAGCCTCTTTCATAACCTTATGCCTGACAGTAGCCATCTGGGGCCTGTGATTAGGGCATATGATAGTAGCCATTATATTGCCTCCGAATGCCGGGCGGGTCTGAAGCAATAATCTCCTTTGAGGGTCTATATCAAGTCCGGTACAATCCGCTGTAAGGCCTGTGTTTATCTTTACAGCCACTCTTGAGATTAGAGAACGGCCTGTTGATGTGGCTCCGCACAGGACTATTTCAGGTTTATACTCATTAATCAGCTCTATAAGGACTTTTGAATACGGCTCACTCTGGTAATATTTCAACTTCGGCGAATCAACAAGATATACCTTTTGAGCGCCTCTATGAAAAAGTTCGGGCGCCGCATGGCCTACATTGTCACCCATCAATACCGCGCAAAGCTCAACGCCTAATTTATCCGCCAGCTCCCTGCCCTTGCCGAGCAACTCAAATGAAACACTCTGTACAATCCCCTTGTGCTGTTCGGCAACGACCCATACACCCTTATATGAAGAAATATCCCTTGCCGGCTTTTTTTCTTTTTCAAGCGCTATGGCCTTAAACTTACAAGCATCTTTGCAGGCGCCGCACAGCGTGCATTTGCCAAGATCAATGACAGCAATTTTTCCAGCAAGGCTTATAGCGCCAAACGGGCATGATTTTATGCACAATCTGCATCCTACACATTTATCCGTGATTATTCGTATGCTCATATCCTGATCTTGCCTTGTTTAATTTTTTATTTAAAACTTCGGTTTACACTCGTTTTTTATGGCTTCTATTATTTTGTCCGTTATTTCATCCACCGAGCCGGTTATCATGACTCCGCCCTCCCGTGGCGGGGGGGTAAATATTTTTACGACTTGCGTCGGCGAACCGTTAAGCCCCAAAAACTTTTCATCAGCGCCAATATCTTGAGCGCGTAATATTTTAATATCAACCGATTTAGCCCTCATCCTTCCCTTTAGCGAAGGTATCCGCGGCTGATTTATCTCTTTAACCACAGTAAACAGCGCCGGCAAAGGCGTTTCTATAATCTCATATCCTTCCTCGGTCATACGTTCTACCCTCGCCTTGGAAGCGCTTATATCTTCTATCTTCTTTACGTATGTCACTTGAGGTATGCCTAAGTGCATGGATATGCCGGGTCCGACTTGAGCGGTATCTCCATCGGCTGCCTGCTTGCCGCAAAAGATTATATCAAAACCGCCTAATTTAGCAATGGCCCGGGCAAGGGTATAGCTCGTAGCCCATGTATCGCTTCCGGCAAAGGCCCTGTCGCAGATAAGAACAGCCTCGTCAACGCCCATGGATATTGCCTCACGCAAGGCATCTTCCGCCTGCGCGGGGCCCATTGTGACAGCCGTGACCTTACCCCCAAGTTTTTCTTTTGTCCTTACCGCCTCTTCTATCGCATACATGTCAAAGGGATTGATAATAGAAGCCACGCCTTGGCGTATTAATGTATTCGTCTTAGGATCAATGCGCACATTGGCCGTATCCGGGACCTGTTTAATGCAAACCGCTATGTTCATTTTATCTCATCTTTATAATTAAGGACAGCTTCTTAAAGCAATTCATATTATAGAAGCTGTCCTTAAGGTTAATCCGCTTTTTTTAGTATTTCTTTGACCAATTCCGATGCGATAATGCCGCGCTGTATCTGGTTAGTGCCTTCATATATCTGCGTGATTTTGGCATCCCGCATGTATTTTTCAACAGGATAATCCCTCATATATCCGTATCCGCCGAATATCTGAACGGCATTGGTAGTAACATCCATAGCGACATCCGAGGCATAAAGTTTTGCCATCGCCGAAAATTTTGATATCTCTTTAGCGCCCGAATCAATAAGCCCGGCCGCATAATACACAAGGGCCCTGGCAGCTTCTATTTTTGTCCCCATATCGGCAAGCATAAACTGAATCCCCTGAAAACTGGAAATAGGTTTGCCGAACTGCACCCTTTCTTTCGCGTATTTTAAGGCATGGTCAAGAGCGCCTTGGGCAATGCCTACAGCCTGCGCTCCTATGCCGGGACGGGACTTATCAAAAGTCTTCATTGCCACGATAAAACCCATTCCTTCCCTGCCAAGCAGGTTTTCTTTGGGTATTCTGCAATTTGTAAAAATAAGCTCCCTTGTGGCCGAGGATCTTATACCAAGCTTTTTTTCCTTTTTACCAAACTCAAAACCGGGGGTGCCCTTTTCTACTATAAAAGCGCTGGCCCCGCGGCTGCCCTTGGTCTTATCGGTCATCGCCACAACGGTATATGTCTGGGCTTCTCCGCCGTTTGTGATCCACTGTTTAACACCGTTTAAAACATAATAATTGCCTTCTTTTCTTGCCGTCGTGCTCACGGCTCCGGCATCGCTTCCCGCCCCGGCTTCTGTCAAGCCGAATGCGGCGAGCTTTTTGCCGCTGGCTATATCGGGCAGGTATTTCTTCTTCTGTTCATCGGTACCGTATAATATTATCGGATATGAACCCAGGGCGCTGGCGGCATAGCTAACGGCAATACCGCCGCATGCCTTTGAAAATTCTTCCGTCGCGATGCACAATTCCGTGACGCCTCCGCCCATACCGCCGTATTTTTCTTCAATATAGATGCCCGATAAGTCGCTTTCCGCTATAACCTTCAATATGGGCCATGGAAATTCTTCTTTCTCATCATATTCAGCGGCAACAGGCCTTATCTTCTCGTCCGCTATCCGCCGCGCCAGGTCCCTTATCATTTTTTGTTCTTCGGTAAACAAATAACTCATTACACGCTCCTTGCTTTAGACCTTTTTGATAATAATCGTCGCGTTGTGTCCGCCGAAACCTAAGCTGTTTGACATGGCTATATTTACCTGCTTTTTCCTGGCTTCGTTAGGGACATAATCAAGGTCGCATTCCGGGTCCGGATATTTATAATTGATCGTGGCGGTTATAACGCCTCTTGAGACTGACAAGGCGCAAGCGGCCAATTCTATGCCGCCGGCAGCTCCAAGCAAATGGCCTGTCATGGATTTCGTTGAGCTTACCGCCGTCCGCGAAGCATGGCCGCCAAAGACGGCCTTTATGGCCTTTGTCTCCATAGCGTCATTAAGCACGGTTGATGTGCCGTGGGCGTTTATATAATCAACATCTTCGGATCTTATGCGCGCGTCTTTAAGGGCCTCCTGCATGCACCGGACAGCGCCTTTTCCGTCAGGATCCGGCGCGGTCATGTGATAGGCGTCGCAACTCATGCCATAACCAATAAGCTCGGCATAAATATAGGCCTTTCTTTTTTTTGCCCGCTCATATTCCTCAAGCAAAACTATACCGGCTCCTTCGGCCATGACAAAACCATTTCTGTGTTTATCAAACGGCCTTGACGCTTCCTGTGGAATATCATTAGTAGTGGAAAGGGCCTTGGCCGCGCAAAAACCGCTGACAGCCATCGGGCTAATAGCAGCTTCACTGCCGCCGGCAAACATTATATCGGCATAGCCGTTTTGTACCACGCGGAAAGCCTCTCCTATAGAGTGATTACTTGAAGCGCAGGCAGTGACAGAGCACGTATTGGGCCCTTTCAGGCCAAGCCTTATGGCAACCATGCCCGAGGCCATGTTTACTATAAGCATGGGAATGAAAAATGGGGATACGCGTGAGGGCCCCTTGCTCAAGAGCACCTTGTGTTCCCTCTCAATGGTATGGATACCGCCTATACCGGAACCTATAATAGATCCTGCCTTGCATAGATCTATCTTTGTCAGGTCTATACCCGCATCATCTACTGCCATGCACGCAGCGCCGACAGCGAATTGGGTAAACCTGTCGCTATGCTTTATGTCCTTGGGAAGCATATAGGCCGACGGGTCAAAGTCTTTGACTTCTCCGGCTATCTTTGAGCTATACTGTAATGCGTCAAAACTTGTTATTTTTGATATGCCCGATTTGCCGGCACATAAAGACTGCCAAAAAGTTTCCTTACCGTTGCCTATAGGGGACACTACTCCAAGGCCTGTAATAACTACTCTTCTCTTCATCTATTATTTGGCGGGATTATTGATTAACCTTTTGCGGCAACTTTTTCTTCAATATATTTGACGGCATCCGATACCTTGCTCATCTTCTCCGCATCTTCATCGGGTATCTCAATGCCAAACTCTTCTTCAAGGGCCATAACAAGCTCTACGGTATCCAGAGAATCAGCTCCAAGGTCGTCTATAAATGACGCGTCAGAAGTAACCTCTTCAGGCTTAACGCCTAACTGCTCCGCTATTATAGCTTTCACCTTTTCATCTGCTGCCATTTCCATTCCTCCTTTTTTTATTCCGCACTTTTATTAACAACGCTGATAGCTTATTCAAACCTTATGCTATCATCTGTCCTGCGATTATCCTTAACCACAATCCTAAAAATACATTCGCACTTATAAGTTACGCTTTGCTTGCGGTCGCGTATGCTGTATTGGTGCTTAGATCCTTCTAATGCTCCCGTATACTGTATTGATACTTGGATCCTTCAGATACTCCTGTTCGTCGTATCTTCAGGATACATTCGCACTTATTAGTTACGCTCCCTTACGGTCGCGTATGCTGTATTAGTGCTTAGATCCTTCTAATGCTCCCGTTGGTCGCATTATCAGGATAAATTCGCACTTATTAGTTACGCTCCCTTACGGTCGCGTATGCTGTATTAGTGCTTAGATCCTTCTAATGCTCCCGTTGGTCGCATTATCAGGATAAATTCGCACTTATTAGTTACGCTCCCTTACGGT